>CAZOSF010000068.1:0-12437 GCA_964582415.1 uncultured Alteromonas sp. | reverse complement strand
TAACTTGGAGTTCCTGTAATATTTTCTCTACTCAAGATCATGCTGCCGCTGCCATTGCTGCTGCTGGAATCCCTGTTTATGCGTGGAAGGGAATGAATGAAGAAGAATTCGATTGGTGTATCGAACAAACCTTGTTCTTTGGTGAAGATCGTAAACCGTTGAACATGATTTTGGATGACGGTGGGGATTTAACGAACATGGTGTTTGATAAATATCCTGAATTGGTGAATGGCATCAAAGGATTAAGTGAAGAAACCACTACGGGAGTACATCGTTTGTATGAGCGTATGGAAAATGGCACCCTACCGATGCCTGCGATTAATGTGAACGACAGTGTGACCAAATCGAAATTCGATAATAAATACGGATGTCGTGAAAGTGCTGTGGATGCGATTCGTCGTGCCACCGATGTGATGTTGGCCGGAAAACGTGTGGTGGTTTGTGGTTATGGCGATGTGGGTAAAGGAAGTGCAGCCTCTTTCCGCGGAGCAGGTTCTATTGTGACCGTTACCGAAATCGACCCTATCTGTGCTTTACAAGCAGCGATGGACGGATTTGAAGTGAAAAAACTAGAATCTGTTATTGGAAATGCAGACATCGTGATTACTGCCACTGGAAACAAGGATGTGGTGCGTGCCGAGCATTTCGAGGCGATGAAAGATAAAACCATCGTTTGTAATATCGGTCACTTCGATAATGAGATCGATGTAGCTTGGTTAAAAAACAACCATGGATCAACCAAGGTCGAAATCAAACCACAGGTAGACAAGTACACCGTTAATGGAAACGACATCATCCTATTGGCTGAAGGACGTTTGGTAAACCTGGGATGTGCCACTGGCCACCCAAGTTTTGTGATGAGTAACTCCTTTACAAATCAAACGCTAGCTCAGATTGAACTTTGGAACAATCATGGTGCCTATGAAAATAAGGTGTATATGTTACCAAAGCACTTGGACGAGAAAGTAGCCAAATTGCATTTGGAGAAAATCGGTGTGGAATTGACCGAATTGAAAGCAGATCAAGCCAAGTATATTGGCGTGAAACCTGAAGGTCCATTCAAACCAGAATATTACAGATATTAATAGTTCCCTTCAATAAAAAGAAACCCCGCCAATAAGCGGGGTTTTTTGTTTTTAATTGTGTTGGATGGTTATTGTTTGTAAAAAACAAACTTAGCCGACTCCCCCATCTTCAAGTTCGTGACGGTTTCAATGGTATGGTCCGTATCCTCCAATTCAAGCATCACAGTATTACCTCCAATAGAACCATTATTCAGGGCTTTTATCTCTAGAGTGGTTTGTGTTTGTTCCAATGGAATTTCTATGCGTTGTTTTACTGCGGTAGCTTCAATACTAGGACGAACCAATGTCCCATTCAAACGAAGCGACACCTTATCCCCATCTTCTTGGCCAGCATCGTAGAGGGTGAGTACCACACGATCAGATTTTGTAAAAACCGACAGGGTTTCATTTCTATTTAGTCGATTGGTTCGCATGCTGTCGATGTCTTTCACCAAATGCACTTTCTCCCTTTTTTCCTTAGATATCAAGATATTCCGATCAACCTTGCGATCGATTTTTTTCGCTTGTTTGAGAATTTTTCCGAGGTTAACCAATTTCAGTTCCCCGCTGATGCACTCCTTTCCATCACTATAGAGCCCTTGAAACAGTCCTTCAATATTCTGCTTTTCATTGAGTTTCTTTAGTTCCCCATTGAAATGCACAAAACAGAAATCGTTTTGTGTAATAAATGATTTGGTGTAAACGATACCGCTCTCATAAAACTCCAACGTATTCTTTTCACCATCAAAATAACCCGATACATATGATTTCGTCTCATGCTCTCCACCCATATCGGTTAATGAATATCCACGAATCAATCCATCTTCTTCTTCAAACTGGATTCGATAAGAAATAAAGGCATCCTCCCCTATGCGTAACACTCCCATAAACTCATAATTGTTTTGAGCTGAGAGACAAAGTGTTACTAAAAAATTCATGAAAAAGAGGAAGATTGGGCGCTTCATTAGGTATTTTTTTGATTATTTTACAATGATAACACAAATTACATACACTTATGAAATCTAAATTTATTCTTTCTCTTTTGGTGATGTTGATGGCCGTAACAGCTAGTTATGCATCGTTCCCAGTACAAAGAGCCGCGGCAAGCACTACTGTTTCAACCACGATAGACACTTCCGATGAAGAAGTTGTTTTGGAATCTCCTGCTGCTACTGCAGCTAGTGACGATTTCATTATCGCACTCTTGCTTTGGTTTTTCTTGGGTGGTTTAGCGGGTCACCGTTGGTACCTTGGAAGTCCAGTTGGCTGGAACATTTTGTTCATCCTTACGTTAGGTGGATTGGGAATCTGGTGGATTATCGATGGAATCGACATCTTAACAAGAAGATATCCTGGACTATAATAAAAGTCCCATCAATTAAAAGCCCCGGAATTTTTCCGGGGTTTTTTGTTTTGGACAATAAAAAAACCCTGCTCCAAGGGAACAGGGTTCTATAGTCTTAAAAGTAAGTTTCTTAGGCCTCTCCGTTTGGAACGATAGAAACGAAAGATTTTCCTCCTTTTTTCTTTTCAAACTTGACAGTACCATCAACTTTGGCGTGCAGCGTATGGTCTTTACCTAAATACACATTGTCACCTGGGTGGTGTTGGGTACCTCGTTGTCTTACGATGATATTTCCAGCGATAGCCGCCTGTCCACCAAAAATCTTAACACCAAGGCGTTTCGATTCCGATTCACGACCGTTCTTAGAACTACCAACTCCTTTTTTGTGAGCCATTTCTTTTCGGTTTTAAAGTTATACTTAGCTTAACGCCTCAATTAGTTCTGCTTTCTTCATGGAAGAGTATCCAGAAATTCCTTTTTCTTTCGCCAAATCTCTCAATTCAGCCACCGTCATCGCGGAAAGATCCTGGCTTGGTGCTTGCGCTTTTGGCGCTTCCACTTTTTCTTCCTTTACAGGAGCTTCTTTTTTGGCAGGTGCCGCTTTTTTAGCTCCAGAGGTTACGATGTCTTCGATAACGATTTGAGACAAATATTGTCTGTGTCCGTTCTTAACACGGTACCCTTTGCGTCGTTTCTTTTTGAAAACGATCACTTTGTCACCTTTAAGGTGCTTTAAGACTTTTGCTCCTACTTGAGCGCCGTCTATAGCCGGGGCGCCAACGGTTACCTTGTCACCATCACCGATCAAAAGAACATTGTCGAAAGCAACTTTCGAACCTTCTTCAGCCGCCAAACGATGTACAAAAACCTTTTGGTCTTTCGCAACTTTGAATTGCTGCCCTGCTATCTCTACAATTGCATACATAGCGTAAACGTTTAATGATTTGTTTTAACTTCACCTAAGCGAACAGAGTCGCGAAAGGCGGGTGCAAATATAATCCTAATAATTGAATTCAACAAAGGGTAAATAGAAATTTAGTTTTCAAGTGGATAGCCCTTCTTATCCCAAGTATGATTTAAACAAACTTATTGATTCCTGCGACCCTTATTCGAGACGAACCCACTAAGACTTTTTATTGGATAAATAGACGCCCAACAATACCACAAAGGCCGCTAAGATTTGCCAAACGGAAAACGATTCTCCGTCAAAAAGGCCCCAAAAAATGGCAACTAAAGGAATGGTATAGGTCACCGAAGAGGCAAAAACCGGACTGGAAACCTGAATCAATTTATTGAATAATACCTTGGCCGTTGCTGTTCCTACAATGGATAGGATGAGAATAAATCCTGAGGCAACCAACATTTCTTGCGATTTGAAAATTTCCTGAAAATATCCTGTGAAAACAAGCACTACCAAGGCCGGCAAGAAGATGAAAAGGAAATTTCCAGTGGTGACGGCTAGTGCACTGATGTCGGTAAGGTATTTTTTAATCATATTCACATTTAAGGCATACCCTACCGAGGCAATAAGGATCCAAAAGCTGGCCCAATAATTCTGACCTGGATTTACTTCCGACCCCGCAAAAATAAGCAACAAGGTGCCGGCCAGTCCGATAAATACCCCCAGCAACTGGCGTCGGGTACTGTAAATACCAAAAAGGAGCAATCCCACCAGAACAGTGGCCAAAGGAGTGAAACTATTCAGAATGGAAGCCACCGAACTATCGATGTGGTTTTGGGCCATGGCAAAGAAAAATGGCGGAAAGAAGGAACTCACAAAGCCAGTGATCGCTAACCATTTCCAATGCGTTGAACGCACCTGTCGCAAACTTTTAAACCCAACAGAAAAAAGCACTAACGATGTTAGCACAATTCGCAAGGCCCCCAATTGATAGGCAGTTAATCCCACCAAACCCTTTTTGATAAGGATAAAAGAGCTCCCCCAGATCAGGGAAAGAATACCCAAATAGAGCCACTTTTTGTGCATGGAAACCGTTTATGAAATGCGCTACAAAAGTCTGATAAAAATTGGAATCTCCAGCGAATTTATTCCCAACGAATAGTTTCCATAATATGCCGTATATCATCCCTCAAATACACTGCGGCCGGATAAATGGAATCGAAATTCGGTTTGGAGTTGAAATAGAGGGCTCCCGTAACAAAATGATGCACGCTATCGGTGACATAAAACTGGGACTGGGTCGCAGCATCCCCATTAATCATATAGAACATACCATAGACCTTGTCGATACTGTCGATCCTGGGTTGCTCAAAGATCTCCGTTGCCTTGATGGTATGATCATAAGTGAGTTTTTGCGCATCCGACAGCAAGGCTTCCAAGTTGCCTTCTACCTTTTGATAGGTCATGTAAAGCGTTGCTTTCATTTTGGGATATTCTACATTGACTGCGCAATTCGATTTGACCGACACCCTGGAAAATTGATTCCGCTCGAAAGAAAATGGACAGGGAATGGAAATATTTCGGTAGGAAGGCACAGGATATTGCAAACGCAACTTTGCCTCGGGTTTCACCAACACCTCATCACCACAAGATGCCAAAAGCAACAATCCCACGAATGTGAAAAATACCTTACTGAGCATCCTGTATGGAGAGTTTGATCTGATTGATTCTCTTGTTTTCGAACGACTCTATTGTAAACGTATAGTTATGGAAATTTATTACCTCATCCTTCTTGGGGAAGCCTTTCGAAATTTCAAGAATAAAACCCGCCAAGGATTCTGCCTCTCCTTTGGCATCTTCGAATACTTTGGGGTCTTCCAAATGAATTACCTTATAGAAATCTTTCAATGGGGTTTTACCTTCGAAAACGAAATTTTGATCATCCAATTTTGAAAAGATAAGATCTTCATCGTCGAATTCATCACTAATCTCTCCTACAATTTCTTCAATGATATCTTCCAAGGATATAAGTCCGCTGGTTCCTCCATATTCGTCCACCACGATGGCCAAGTGCATCTTCATGTCCTTAAATTCGTTGAGCAAATCATCCAGTTTTTTATTCTCCGGAACGAAATACGGTTCACGAATTAGTTTTACCCAGTCGAAGTTCTTCCGATCGAAATAAGGCAACAGGTCTTTTACGTACAGTATCCCGGTAATCTTGTCGATGCTATCTTTATAGACTGGAATTCGAGAATAACCGTGAGAGATAATTTCCGGCAAGATTTCACGATACGCGAGTTCCTCATCCAATGCGAAAATATCGATGCGCGGACGCATTACATTTTTGGTGTCTGTATTTCCGAAAGTAACGATCCCTTGCAATATTTTCTGTTCCTCATGGGTAGTGTCCTCGGCTGAAGTAAGTTCCAGCGCCTGGGACAATTGATCTACGCTTAAATTCGATTTCTGTTTTCCCAAACGATCTTCCATATATAAGGTAATCGATCGCATCGGATTACTGATGGGCGAAAAAAGTGTGTATAAAACATTCAGGGGATATGACATTTTTGAGGCAAAGGAAACCCTATTTCTACTCGCATATATCTTGGGAAGGATTTCACCAAAAAGCAAGATGAGGAAGGTTACCAATCCCACTTCAACGGTAAATCGTAGATAGGTATTCTTTATCCCTTCAAATAATTGGCTCTCGCGACTAAAGGCATCAAAGATTAAAACAATGGCAATATTGATAAGGTTGTTGGCTACCAAAATTGTGGCCAATAATTTTTTTGGCTTTGAAAGTAATTTTTCTACCAGCCCCAATTGCTTGGACGCGGCTTCTCCTTCAGAGTCTCGAAGATCGCTCAAGGTAAGCGAAAAGAATGCCACCTCGGCCCCAGAAATGAGCGCCGAAAAGAAAAGCAACACCGCAATAAAAACCAGCTTGGTTATTTGGGGAACCGTTAAAAGCGAAATAAATAAACTGGGAGGCTCTAAGTCCAAATTGTATTCGATTGGTTAGACATTAAAACGGAAGGTCATCCTCTTCATCCTCTTCCTGAGAAGACATAGAAGGTTGCTCCATTATTGGGGCGGGTTTGGATGCCGCAGTAGTTTGCGATTCATACCCTGGATTTACACCGCTTTCCGCACGAGGCGTTAAAAAGGTAAAATCGGTGCATTGAATTTCAGTACTGTAGCGATCATTGCCTTGCTCGTCTTGCCACTTACGGGTTTTGATACGCCCCTCAACGTAGATACGATCTCCCTTTCGCAAATATTTTTCGCACACCTCAGCGGCTTTGTTTCGCATCACAATATTATGCCATTCGGTGTTGGTCACTTTTTCACCGGTGGTTCGATTGGTATAGGTCTCATTGGTTGCCAATGGGAACCTACCTATACAGCCTCCTCCTTCAAAATACGTCATCTTGATTTCATCTCCGGTATGCCCAATAAGCATTACTTTATTCAATGTCCCTGTCATAGTTCAAATTTAAAAGTCACAAAGGTAACAACTATTGCATTTAAATATAGGTAAAATTTTAGAGTTGAAATGGAGGGAATTTGGAAATAAAATTTGCCAAAACAACAGGCACTGGTTTTTGGTGCAGCTCTTTACTTTCGATGCCTCCTTGGGGCAGGTTTTCCATTTCCACAATCCAGAATTGTATCTTCAAATGCTGATGGCTTAGTTTGTGGGTAATCAACCCATCATTATAGGTAACGATGGAAGAAATTTCATATTCTGAAATCCGCTCTAGAAAATCGTGATGTTTTCTTAGTTCCCCTACCTGTATTTCTCTTTTACTTTCGATAAGGGGGAATTGA
This sequence comes from uncultured Alteromonas sp., assembly GCA_964582415.1. Classification (GTDB taxonomy): domain Bacteria; phylum Bacteroidota; class Bacteroidia; order Flavobacteriales; family Flavobacteriaceae; genus CAZOSF01. The sequence goes on along the minus strand of CAZOSF010000068.1, from coordinate 5,293 downwards.
TACAGATTTTGCCAAATCCCTTTTCCTGTCCGTTTTTCCAAAAGGGTTCTCCCCTGTGCATCTAAAAAAACGAGGTAGTTGAAATAGCGAATTTGTACTTTTGTCTTCTTCGACTTCACAGGATATTCGCCCACACTGTTCGTTTGAAAGCCAATACAAGTATCCTTAAAAATACAATCTTCACAATTCGGGTTGGAGGGTACGCAATATCTCGCGCCAAATTCCATAAGGGCCTGATTAAAGGTTCCGGGGTGTTCCGGATCGATGAGTTCCTGGGCCAATTGTTTAAACTCCTTAAAACCCTTGGTCGAATCGATTGGGGTTTCCATCCCAAATACCCGGCTCAACACCCGATACACATTTCCATCCACCACAGCAACGGGCTCATGGAAGCAGATGGAAGCGATGGCACTGGCGGTATAGTCCCCTACCCCTTTCAATTTTAAAAGCTCGCTGTAGGAGTTGGGAAAAATACCTTTATAGGTATCAACCACCATCTTTGCAGTGCGATGCAGGTTTCTTGCCCTTGAGTAATACCCCAAACCTTGCCAAAGCTTAAGAACTTCTGATTCATCGGCTGAAGCAAGGTCTTGCACCTTAGGGAAATGCTCCAGAAAACGTTCATAGTAGGGCAATCCTTGTGAAACTCTAGTTTGTTGTAGGATAATTTCGGAAAGCCAAATTCGATAGGGATCGGTGGTATCTCTCCAAGGCAAGTTTCTTTTATTCTCTAAATACCAGATTATCAGTTTTTTAGTAAATTTAGGGAGTGTTTTTGGCATGTCTCAAAAATACGCTATATGTCTTTAAATTTTAGATGGTTACGATTTGATTATTTGATTTTAAAAGTCGTATATTTGCCGTCTTGAAAAAACAAACCGCGATTTAGTACTATAATTTTTTAAAACCTATAAATAATGACGAAAGCAGATATCGTAGCGAAAATTTCAGAGAAATTAGGAATGGAAAAAGGTGATGTCCAAGCTACTGTAGAGACCTTCATGGATGAAGTGAAAAATTCATTGGAAAATGGCGACAATGTTTACCTAAGAGGATTCGGTAGTTTTATCATCAAAACAAGAGCCGAAAAAACCGGTAGAAACATTTCAAAAAACACAACTATTAAAATCCCCGCCCACAATATTCCAGCATTCAAACCAGCGAAAGTATTTGTTGAAGGTGTAAAAACCAATGTGGAGGTAAAGTAATCATTTAATCAAGTCCCGTCGTTCGGACGGGGCCATAAAACAAACTTTAATATGCCCAGCGGTAAAAAAAGAAAAAGACATAAGGTGGCGACCCACAAGCGTAAGAAAAGAAGACGCGCTAACCGCCACAAAAAGAAAAAGTAGTTTTTTGACTACTTTTTTCTTTTGAACGTATTTCAACGCTCTTTGAAATTTGAAATTGTTAGGATCTCGTTTTCCTAGCCATTTCTACAGGCAAAAGGTTCCCCAAAGGAACCCTTCCTGTGTAAAATTTGTTTAATCCATCCCGCCCTAGCGGGACAAAAATTGATGAATCGTGAACTACGAATTATTTATCAGATCCAGTTCACAACAAGTTGATTTTGCCCTTTTAAAAGATGGAAAACTAATCGAATTACATAAGGATGAAGAGGATAGCCGATTTTCCGTTGGCGACGTGTTTATCGCCAAGATTCGGAAAACGGTGCCAGGATTGAATGCAGCCTTCGTAAATGTTGGCTACGAAAAGGATGCTTTTTTGCATTATCATGATCTTGGCCCGAAAGTCCTCTCCCTTTTGAAATTCGTAAAACGTGTAAGCACAGGAAAATTAAGAGATTTCTCTTTAAAGAATTTCCCATTTGAAAAAGAGATTGATAAACATGGTGGCGTCAATGACGTACTAAAGAATAATCAATCTATTTTGGTACAAATCGTTAAAGAACCCATTTCCACCAAAGGGCCCAGAATTAGTTCTGAGCTCTCCATTGCAGGACGGTATATCGTTTTGGTCCCCTTCTCGGATAGGGTGTCCATTTCACAAAAGATTGCCTCCAGTGAAGAAAAGGACCGGTTGAAGCGACTCATTATGAGTATCAAACCAAAAGGTTTTGGCGTGATTATACGAACTGTTGCCGAGGGTAAAAAAGTAGCAGAACTGGATAAAGATTTACAAAATCTGATGGATCGCTGGAATGCGATGTGCAAAAAGCTACGAGGGGCGCACCTCCCCAGTAAGGTGCTTAGTGAGCTTCATAAAGGAACTTCCATCATTCGTGATATGTTTAATGATAATTTTACAGCAATTCATATCGATGATGAAAACCTTTATGTGCAAATAAAAGATTACGTGCAATCCATTGCACCCAAAAAAGAGAATATTGTAAAGTATTACGATTCCAAAGTTCCCATTTTCGAAAAGTTTGGCATCGAACGACAGATTAAAACATCGTTCGGGAAAACCGTTTCGGGAGCCAAAGGTTCTTACCTGGTCATCGAACATACGGAAGCCATGCACGTTATCGACGTGAACAGTGGTAACCGAAGCAATAAATCGAAGACACAAGAAGATACCGCTTTGGAAGTAAATATGCTTGCCGCCAGCGAAGTAGCACGTCAGTTACGTCTACGCGATATGGGGGGTATTATCGTAATCGACTTCATCGATATGGCAAAGGCAGAGAACCGAAAGAAACTCTACCAACACCTTCGAGATGAAATGAGCGATGACAAAGCAAAGCACAAAATTCTCCCTCCCAGTAAATTTGGACTCATTCAAATAACACGTCAGCGGGTTCGTCCGGAAGTCAATATCAAGACCCGAGAAGAAAACCCAAATGCCATTGGTGAAGACGATGAAATTGAAGCCCCCATTGTACTGGTACAAAAGATTACCGAAGACTTGAAAAAGCTCTTTCAAAAAGACTATAAAAAGATAACCCTAAACACACATCCTTTTATAGCGGCCTTTCTAACGAAGGGCTTTCCATCTGTGCGAACCAAATGGTTCATGGAGCACAAAAAATGGGTTAGAATTCAACCTAGAGATGCTTACACGTACCTCGAATACCACTTTACCGATAAAGATGGTAGCGAAATTTAATATCCTAAAAACCCCTTCCTTACGAAGGGGTTTTTTTATACCACTATTTTTCTTGAGAAACGAAGAATGCTATCTTTAGACCATGAAGGAAACGCACTCATCGTTTACTGTTGAAGAGGCTCAATTACGTATGGAGCGGTATTGTGCCTATCAGGAACGCTGCCATCAAGAAGTACGTTCTAAATTGAAGGAAATGCGAATGATTCCGACTGTCGTTGACCATATCGTCCACCATCTTATTCAAAACAATTATTTAAATGAAAGCCGATTTGCCCAAAGCTTTGCCAGAGGAAAATTTCGGGTAAAGAAATGGGGGCGCAATCGTATTGTTCGGGAATTGAAGCTGCGTGACATCAGTAACTATAACATTCAACTTGCCCTCAAGGAAATCCCCGAAAATTCATACTTGGAAACCTTTGAAGATTTGGTAGAAAAACGACTTCGACAATTGTCGGGTGAAACCAACCTTCAAAAGAAAAAAAAGAAACTGGCCGATTACCTATTCTATCGGGGGTGGGAACCTCATCTCGTTTGGGAAAAAGTAAACAATCTCTCCTAAGATATCCCCAATTTGGAATGAGTACGCGTTATAGCTTTCTCATTTTTCCCATCAATCCAAGCCTGACCCTTCCAACGACGCATCATATTATCATAATGTCGCATGATGAAAATATTGTACAATGCTCGTCCTAAATTAACCGGGTTTCTGGCAATAGCTCTCAAACTCATTGAAAAGCCTGGGGTAATATAGCGCATGTAGTGCCAATACCCTTCTGGCATATACAACACATGTCCATGCTCCAAATCACCGACATACCCTTTCGCCTGTTTTAAGGCCGGCCATTTTTCGTAGTCCGGATTGGCAAAGTTGATGTCTTCCCTGGTGATGAGGGAATGTGGAATTTTATAGAGATAGTCGTTCTGTTTTTGATCGAATAAAATGATCTGTTTCTTTCCATGAAAATGAAAATGAAAAATATTGGCCAAATCTATATCATAGTGCATGAAGGTAAAGCTGTCCTCCCCTCCGAAAAAGAGCATGGGCAATCCTTTCATCAACTTCAGCCCAAAATCGGGATAGCTAAAATCGTTTTGTAACTGAGGTACCTCCTTTAAAATATTCCAAAGGAAAATGCGATAACGTGTGGGTTCTTTTTTTAGCAGATTGATGTATTCCGACATCTGCATTTTGGCATGGGGCTCGTTAAAACCGTCCTTATAATCTACAGGGCGATCATCATATAACGGCACCTCTTTATTTCCTGCCACTTCCGCCATATAATCCAGATTCCATTTGGAATAGGCAGGCCAATCCTCAATGAAACGCTCAATAATGACTGGCTTCTGTGGCTGAAAGTAGTTTTTCAGGAATTCTTCCTTCGTGATGGTGGTAACCCTATCGATCGCTTTTAACTCCATAGTCCAAAATTAAAATCAAATTTACGAAACAACTTGATAATATTTTCTTAACAAACCACTCCCAGATTTATTGAAGTTTGTAGGTGAGTCCGAAGAGGAAATTCCCTTTGGGCATAGGCACTAAATTCGTTTCCGAATAGGTTTCATTGAAAAGATTGTTTCCAATTACCGAGAGTTCAAACCCTCTCCAAAGCACAGTAAGGGAAGCATCCAACACTGTATAGGATTCACCTTGCGTTCGTTGGGCATGCTTAACTATGATACTCTGTTTTAGCCAAGGAACGAATTGTGATCGAAAAGCACCCGTCCATTGTTGCTTCAAGGAATTGATACTGTAACGAGAAAAGGCTAGGTCAAGATCCTTAATTTCATCTTCGATATAGGTATACCCCAATACTAGCTGCTGGGAATAGCCATTCCACTGAAACTGAAGCTCGCTTTCCACCTCAACACCTTTCGTGTTTAACGACCGGATATTTGTAGCTTGCCATAAGTCTTCTTCATTTTCTTTTACATAGTCTATCAGGTTGTCACTATCCCTGTTGAACAAAGCAATTCCCATTCGGAAATGGTTTGTATGATAGCGCACTCCCAACTCTTCAGCAAAGGCTTTTTCCGGTTCTAAATTAGCATTCCCCAAAGTTGTTGGATCACTATAGAACAAGTCGGTATAAGTGGGTATCCGATAGGTATATCCAACATTGGCATAAACCTGCCATTGGTTGGAATATCGGTAGCCAATATCCAATCCTGGAAATACCTGAAAATCGAAATCTGAATAATACGTCGCTGCCAATCCTGGAGT
>CAZOSF010000067.1:8522-12726 GCA_964582415.1 uncultured Alteromonas sp. | reverse complement strand
ATCAACACAAAAGTTGACTAATATTTGAAACACACCTAATGAAGTGTAAAAGATTTAATGTAGTACTATTTTTCTTGGCACCGCTATTCTCCTTTGCCCAAATCACGGTAGATGAGACCCTAACTGTCCAGGAACTTGTTGAAGATGTCCTTATCAATTCGGCTTGTGCCGATGTCTCGAATTTCTCTTCCCTTTCTGGGGTTGATTTTGGGGAATCTGCCAGTATTGGAGCCTTTGATGGAAATGGTTCGGATTTTCCTTTCGAATCTGGGATTATCCTTTCTTCAGGGTATATCATGAATGCCCCAGGACCCAACCTAACGACACATAGCGATGGCGGGTTTTCATGGCCAGGAGATACCGATCTGGAAGCTTTTACAACAGCTACCAATACCAACAACGCCTCTTGGATTCAGTTTGATTTCGTTCCCTATGTAAATGAAATCAGCTTTAATTTTATCATGGCTTCCGAGGAGTACAATCAAAACTTTGAATGTACCTATTCCGATGCTTTTGCCTTTATCTTAACCGATCAGAATACAGGTATTTCCGAAAACTTAGCGGTACTACCTGGGACCAACATCCCAATCGAGGTTACCAATATTCGCCCGGAAGTACCAGGACAATGTTCTGCCGTTAATGAACAATATTTCGACAAGTACAACTTCGAACCTTTTAATCCGGCAGCCGATGCTGCCATCGACTTCAACGGCCAAATCGTACAGCTTACGGCGTCGTCTCCAGTAACGCCTGGAAATCCCTACACCATTAAATTGGTAGTGGCCGATGAAACCGACACTGCTTTTGATATGGCGGTATTTTTGGAGGCGAACAGTTTCAACATCGGTAATGTCGACTTGGGAGATGACCTTACTATTGCCAATGGCAATGCATCTTGTACAAATGAAGTGGTGACCTTGGATGCGGGAGATATTTCAAATGCTACCTATACTTGGTTCTTCAACGGGGTTGAAATTACCGGTGAGACCTCATCCACCTTAGATGTAACCGAACCCGGAACCTATGGTGTAGAAGTGAATATCGGTGGACAATGTACTGCTTATGATGAAGTTCTTGTAGAATTTTATCCACTGCCTGAAATCGATTTGGGAGAAGATTATTCTACCTGTGATGGGCAACCCTATACTTTGGACGCAACTCCTTCCAACCCCGGAGAACTGGAAGATATCACGTATAAATGGTTCCAAGATGGAGTAGAAATCCCAGGCGAGACCAATAGCACCTTTACTGTAACCGTTCCTGGAACCTATAGGGTAGAAGTTACGGGAAATGGCTGTACGGTGAGTGATGAAGCACTCATCGATTTGTTGGCCTATTCGGTTGATTTAGGGGAAGATCAGGTGCTTTGTGACCTTGCGTCCTTTACGATATTCCCTGATTTGGAGGGAACCACCATTTCCAACTCCACTTTCCTATGGAGCACTGGTGAAACAACTCCATCGATTGTGGTGAGCGCTTCGGGAGACTATTCTGTAGTCGTCACCTCCGACGGATGTGAATTTGAAGATTCTGTTACCCTAACCTTCTCAGAGAATCCAGTAATAGAATTGGGTGAGGATTTCGAAACCTGTTTCGATGTTCCCGTTTTATTGGATGCTTCGCCATCCAACTACGACCCCTCGGAAGCTACCTATGTTTGGTTCTTGGACGATGTTCTTATCGAAGGTGCTACTGCTCCAATCCTTGAAATATTTGAAACCGGATACTATCGCGTTGAGGTAACCGTTGGTGTTTGTTTCTCGGAAGATACTCTTCTCGTATCTCCCAGAGAGGATTTGGTAGTTAGCCTTGGCGATGATTTCCGTTCCTGTCCGAACGAACCTCAGACTTTGGTTGCGGTAACAGAAGAAACAGACGTGACCTATACCTGGTATTTAAATGGAGAAGTAATTGTAGGGGAAACAGGAAGTAGTCTTGATATTCTTTATCCGGAAGATCCTCTTGGAGCCCTTGAATATTCCGTAGTCATCACAAAAGGAGAATGTACAGGCTCTGCCTTGGTGAGCATCCTTTCTTATGATGTAGGGGTATGTGTCATTCCTGAAGGACTTTCCCCAAATGGAGATGGTCTAAATGATTGCCTCGATTTGGAATTCTTGGCCGACAGAAGTGGTAGTTTCTCTGTGGAAATTTTTAACCGCTACGGTATGTCCGTCTTCACCCAAGATCCTTATATCAATGAGTTTTGTGGCATCGATAAAGATGGAAACGAACTGACTACGGGAACCTATTACTATGTCATTCGATTCGAAAACGCCGATCCACAATACGGAAACTTAAAGACAGGATGGATCTACATCAATAAAGAAAATAACTAAATGAAATACCGAACAATAAACAACCCAATAATGAAAAAGCTGTCGTTACTAGTATTATTTTCCTGCCTGCTCTTCGCGGGTACCACATCAGCTCAGCAAGACCCACAGTACACACAATACATGTACAATATGAACGTGGTAAACCCTGCCTACGCTGGTTCAAAGGAAACCCTTTCCATGACTGCCTTGTACCGCAAGCAATGGTCTGGCCTTGAAGGGGCTCCAGAAACCATTACGTTTTCTGGTCATAGCCCAGTAAGTGATAAAGTGGGACTGGGACTTTCCGCGATCAAGGATGAATTAGGCCCCGTTAAGGAAACCAACGTATACGTAGACTTCTCGTATACCCTCCAAGTAAGTGAAACCCTCAAGTTGGCCTTGGGTCTTAAAGCAGGCGCCACCTTCCACGATGTGGGCCTTACCGATTTGGAATTACAGGATCCTAACGACCCTTTCTTCTCCCAGGACATCAATAATACCTACCCGAACGTGGGAGCAGGTGCCTTTTTCTATGGGGATAATTTCTATATCGGACTTTCTGTTCCCAACTTCTTGAATTCGGTGCATTTGGATGAGAATGGATTGAAATACGGAAGCGAAGTGATGCACTATTTCGCCACTGCGGGATATGTATTCCAGGTCAACGACAATTTCAAGTTGAAGCCTTCGGCATTGGTGAAATCAGCTTTTGAAGCACCTTTGTCTTTCGACGTGAATCTGAACGCACTTTTCTACGAGAAGTTTGAAATTGGTGCCTCCTATCGATTGGAAGATTCTTTTAGCGGATTGGTTGGGTTCCAAGTAGCGCCTTTCTTAAGGGTTGGATATGCCTACGACCACGTAACCAGTGAACTGGATGCGGTAGCCAACGCATCCCACGAGGTGATCATTACCTTCGACCTGTTATTCAAACAAAAAGCGCTTCGTTCACCACGTTACTTCTAACAACATTAATCGGATTACAATGAAAAAATTAGTTACACTCTTCATCATATTATCGGTTGGTTTCGCAACCGCTCAAAACAAGGATACGAAAAAGGCCGATGAGCTCTATGAGCGTTTGGCATTTACCGATGCCGCAGAAGCCTATTCCAAATTGGTGGAAAAAGGTAAGGGGAGTCGGTATATATTCGAACAATTGGGTAATTGTTACTATTTCATCAACGATACAAAGAAGGCAGCTCAGTATTATAAAAGGGTGGTGAAAGGCCGTAAGGTTAAATCTGAAACCCTCTATAACTATGCCCAATCCTTGAAGGCGAATGGGGAATTTAGCGAGTACAACACCTACATGCAGCAATTTTCCCAAATGGAACCCAACGATTCACGGGCAGTAGAATTTATGAAAAACCCAAATTACGTACCTCAAATCATGGAAGATTACCCAAGATTTGAAGTGAAAAACTTAGAAGATCTGAATACTGCCTATTCCGAGTTCGGTGGAATTGTGGTAGGAAAGGATTTCTATTTTGCCTCTTCACGTAATACCAATAGAAAAAAATATCACTGGGACGATCAGCCTTTCCTAGATATCTATAAGGCAAGCTTGGTTGGGAATACCGTAAAAAATGCAGAGCTATTGGCGGGGGATGTGAACACTAAATTCCACGAAGGAATGGTGGCCATTTCTCCTGATGGAAAGCGTATGTATTTCGACAGAAACGATTACTTCAATGGTAAATTCGAAAAGAGCCAAGAAGGAATCAACCAAATCAATCTTTACTATTCCGAATGGGTAGATGGGGGTTGGAAAGGTGTTTTCTCTGTTCCTTTCAATAGCGATGAATTCAGTACAGGGCATCCAGCTTTGAGCCCTAACGGCAACACCCTATACTTCGTAAGCGATATGCCAGGAGGTAAAGGTG
>CAZOSF010000067.1:6123-8422 GCA_964582415.1 uncultured Alteromonas sp. | reverse complement strand
CTATCCGATCAGCGTGCGCAAGCTACCGTTCAATATGTTATTTCGAAAGGTATCGATGCCTCTCGTATTAGCGGTGTAGGGTATGGTGAAGACAAGCCGATTATCGATTGTGGAAGCAACTGTACCGAAGCACAGCATCAGCAAAACCGTCGTTCCGATTTTATCATTGTGGAACGTTAATAATTAAATAACCAACCAAAGAAAAACCCTCACTGTAACGGTGGGGGTTTTTCGTTTTGCAGGGATGGCTTATTCTGCCGTGGTGGGATCGATAATCGTTGCGACCTCACTGACTACGTTAGCTGGAAAGCCTCCTTTTTTTGCATGCTCAATCACCATATCCTTGTTGGGGGCGATGTACACACAATAAATTTTATCCCCAGTAACATAACTGTGAATCCAGTTGATTTGCGGCCCCATTTCCGAAAGCACTCCACAGGAAGTTTGTGAGATGGCTTTAAGCTGTTCTTGGGTAAGGTCTCCAGCTCCTGGGACCTCCCTTTCAATAATATATTTCGGCATGTGTTGGTTGTTAGGTCCCCTACTCGTATGGCTTTTCGGGTAACGCCCCGTTTGTTTGGGTGGGTTCTGGACTCCACCAACAAGCATAACAACAGACTAAGGATAGATCCAGGGGAAGTAAGAATTTATCTAAAGGTAAAGAATATTTTTAACTTATTGTATTTCATCTATTTAACTCCCTTTAAGTTTTATGTTATCTATATGGAATCGCGTTGTTTGGTAAGGATCCGACCCTTCATAAACCCAAGCCAAAACAAAAGGCCCTTCGATGCACGAAAGTGCTATGGGACCAATCGCTTGAATATCCCCAAAGCCCTCGTATGGCCCGGGTGACACAACCAAATCCAAGGCTTGCCAAGTCGCATTTTCTGGAGAACCATCAAAATTGGTAGCTATGAAAACATTAAGCCTAGCTCCATTGTCGTAACTCGCCTGAACTTCAAAGCTCAATGATTTTTCCTGAAACGCTCCTATCTCCAAGATTGGGCTAATCAACCAACTTTCGATGGCTGATTCATCGGAGCTATATCCTGAAATTCGAACGTAAGAATTTCCTCCAAACGCATCCAGTTCCCAAGAAGTATTGTTTTCCAGGGGACTATAAACCATCCAACCTTGTTGTAAAAGGTCATTCATACCGCTGATGTTCTCAAAATTAGCCGTCCAAATCGTGTCCATTTCTTCCATTATTGTATCGCAAGAAAGAACCTCCGGATCGCATCGTAATTCATTTACCAATGCTATGTCTTCCACATCATTGACGGTAAAAACCATTCGTTCTCCATAATAATCGAATAAGGCAATACCGTCTACAAAACCCGATCCCTGTTCCAATTCCATCCCCTTAAAATCGGCAAATGAGCTGGTACTAAATAAAATTTTACTGCCATCGGTACAACTCTCCATAAGACGTTCCCCATCATACAAATCCTCAGGCTCTCCTGCATAAGTGAGCACTGCTCCTTCCCTTATCTGACTTCGATGAAATTGAACTTCCTCCAACCTAAGATACATGTTCATTACGTCGGGGGTAATAGTTCCAATGGTTACGGGTCTAGGAATAATTTGTGCGGTTAGGGTGTCCCTCACCAAAAGTTGATTTGCCAGCACCTCAGAAATAGGGGCTACAGTATTATTGGCGGCCATTCCCAAAGTAAATACCCCATTCGTTACACCAAGACTTACTCCTTTCAATTGAATATACACTCTTCGCCCAAAATTGTATCTTGAGAACAATGGGCTGGAATCGATCAAAACTTTAATACCTTTCTGTGGATTTTCGCTCCGGTCCTGCAAGTAAAGTTCTTCGAAAAAGTTACCCTTTTCGTCATTGCTTATTACATAGCCTTCAAGATATTTATCGGCATAGGATGCATCCAATTCCAACACCTCTTCCCCATTCGTATTTTGAAACCAAATAGAATAAAGTGTTTCAATATCCAATATCTGGGAGGCAGCAATCATTGGAGGCATTGTTTGCGAAGTGGGTATTTCAAGCTCCTGATCAACAAGGCATGAATAAAGCATAAGTGAAAGTAGGAATCCAAGAATCTGTGCAAATTTTTTCATAATGAATGTCTTTAGCATTAAAATCGAAAGGTTAAACTTGTAAAATAGGTAGTCCCCAGACCCGAGAAATAGCGGTTCCCAAAAAGCGGTCCCCCCGGTCGCTCTTGTTCTTCCAATTGTTGTGAATAACTGGAATAACGTGAATCTTCGAATCCTCCTGTGATAAACTTTTGATTTAAGAGATTTGAAACACTCAGAAAAAGGCTAA
>CAZOSF010000067.1:0-6023 GCA_964582415.1 uncultured Alteromonas sp. | reverse complement strand
TATTCAAATCCGAGTTGAAAGGCACGTTCCGGCCCAGCCGCGGCATGATAGTTTTTCAAATAAACCCTACGCTTTCCTCGAACCAATCGATCGTTTCCTTCAACGAAACCATCGCCGCTTTCATAGTCAAAATCATCTCCAGCCAAATACAAGCTTGGGTGACTAGAATATAAAAACTCGCCTAGGGCAGCCACTCCCTTAAGATGAAAACCAGGATATACTTCCCATTTTACACCCACTTCCAATCCATAGTGCCTCTTTCCGATATCTTGGACTACTTCCTGTACGAAGGCACTATTATTTTCTAGTCCCAAAGCATTTTGAGTAAAGAAAAATCCCAATTCTGTACCCCTGTCAAGTTGATAAAAGTAGCTATTCACACTTCCCTTGAAATTTCTATGTCCGAACTGATAGTTGAAAAGCCCCATCAATTCCCTTTGAGGTATAATCTCATGTACGACATCATTGTTCTGTCTTACATTCGCGAAACTTGTGCCCAATTGAGGGGGCTGAGTACCATACCATAAATTCAAATCTATCTCATGCTTTCCATTCCAATGGTAGGCTACCCCTCCCTTTATGGAATAGGTCAAAAAATTCAATATTTCAGACTGTCCCAATGATCTTTCCTCTTCTTGAAAATACCCATTGAGATAGATGCCATCCCTCCAATATCTTGAATGCATGAGTTGTCCGCCCATATACATATCGAAATTCTGCAGGTGCTTTTCCAACTGAATATTGGCCCGAAGCCTATCGACCCCCAGCTTAAAATTGTATTTATACCGATTCCCTTCATCGACAATTCGATTTGGACTTAAAAGATTACTTTGCTCAAAACCTTCATCATCACCATCATAGAAAGTATCGATATCGAGAAACGGTAATGATCCCAAGAGGTCTGCTATTTGCCCGTACTTTTCAGTACGCAAACGGGAATAATCTGCTGTTACGAACCACTTGAACCTATTTGTATTATTAGAGTATAGTGAAGTTCTCAATTGCACCTGTTCGTTTTCCGAAACATCATTCATAAGAACATACTTAGCGAGTGCGTTGGTGGAATGGGAATTCGTTTCATACAATAAATTCCAATCCAATTGGCCATTTTCCTGTAGCGCTTCTTTTGCCCAGAACGCTTGTTGATAATCGTATACCGTTGGAGCTTGATTCCTTAAAAAGTAACTTGGCAGTCTGTGATAGTAATGTGGGTATGGGTTTCGAACTCCAGCATTATCGATTCTGGAGGCGGCTTCCCTTCCAAAGGTGACCATCGCTTGATTTTCCCATTTAATGTTCGCTCCCAAATGTCCATAATGACTTAGAAGTAGTACTGGCTGATTAATTTTTTGAACCCTGCTATTTCGAACCCGCCCATTTTGAAAACCCCACAACGGATTGTATGTGGATCCTTTAATATTCAAAACTTCTTTGGTGAGAGGAGTCGATCGCCCTCTTTTTAGGGGGGTATAAAAAACTGTAATATTTAAACTGTTCCGGGAATTCCAGGAGCGTTCAATGGTTAAAAATAAACTGTTGGTATCGTAAGGAGTTCCTTCCACGAAGCCCATTTCTGCAAAGCGTTTTGAAAAAAGGAAGGAATACGCCCATCCATTGGACTGTCTTCCACTATGGTAAGATGCCATCCATCGGGACCGATACGACCTATTAGAGGCAGCATACGAAAGACTTCCACCTTGTCTGAAACGCGAGGCCCGCATCGTAAAATAGGTGCTGCTCCCCAAAGCACCAAAACCGTCTTGATGGGGGCCGAACATTCTATCTGTTTCCCTATTCCTTTGAACATCATTAAGACCTCCCATCAGATTCCAAAATGGTCGTCCATTTTCCATACTATTCAATTCCAGTCCATTAACCAACAATCGATTTTGTGAATTATCCATTCCCCTAGGACGAAAAAAGGCTGCACTAAAGTCATAGGCGGCTGCACTTTCAAAGATTCCATTGGAAGCATGTAAAAGTCCTGGCACCGAAGTATACTCGTAATCCCCATTCAATACCTCCTCATCTGTAAGACTAACAACTTCCATTTCGCTTTCCAATCCCTGCCAATCGAACTCCAAATAAATCGGAGTAAGATCTACACTTTTATCTTTCTGAAGTAGTATTGGAATTCGCAGGGGCTTATACCCTTCCTTCGTAAATAGTAAGACCGCTGGACCAAATGGTAATTCGATACCCTCGAAAGAAAAAACTCCATTTTCCTCTGAAAAAATTTCAATCGGGAGCCCTGCCCATTGAATACGAACTTCCAAAATCGGTCGCGTAGAAAGTGATTCGAAAATGACTCCCTTAACAGTAGATTCCTGGGCCTGCGCTACCCCTAATTCGAAAATTAGCAGAACTAGCACCCATACCTTGGTGTACTTCATTTTAAAGATTTGATTAGATTGAATTAAGGGGAGGTTCTTTGGTACTAAATACGTGATTTATCACAACAAAACGATGGTATTTCACTCCCTGCATGCTCGTATTCTTAAACCTAAAATTTGAATTTATGAATTGGAAGATTGTCTTACTACTCCTCTTTTTTGCACGGCTTTTTCATTCCTATGGCCAAGATGAAAAAAAGTATCATATGGTTACCGTTGCATTTTATAACCTCGAAAATCTATTTGACTATGAAGATGACCCGCACACTTTCGATGATGATAGAACTCCTGACGGAAGGGACCATTGGACCGAAGCCGATTATCATAGAAAGCTTTTGAACATGGCAAAAGTATTAGTGCAAATCGGTACACCCTATAACAAGCAGTCTCCTGTATTAATTGGCTTGTGTGAAATTGAAAATCGAAGAGTCCTTGAAGATCTTTTGAATACTTCTCCCCTTAGGGAGGAAAACTATGACATTATTCATTTCGACTCTCCCGACCTGAGAGGTGTGGATGTTGCGCTTTTGTACAAAGTAGGTTGGTTTACTCCCACGGATTCTAAACCATACCCTTTAAAACTCATAGACTCAGAAACAAATAAACCCATCTATACAAGGGACCAATTGTTGGTTTCTGGACTACTTGCAGGGGAGAAGATTCATCTTATCGTTAATCATTGGCCTTCGCGTCGAGGTGGGGAAGAACAAAGTAGACCAAGACGTCTGCAAGCCGCTTTATTGAACAAGCGAATTGCCGATAGCATTTTAGTTCTGGACCCTTATTCCAGAATTATAAGTATGGGTGATTTCAATGATGATCCGACCGATTCTCCCTTCAAGAAAATTCTAAATACTGAAGAAAATAGAGAAAAGGTACTTCTAAAACAATGGTTTAACCCTATGGAATCCATGTACAAAAAGGGGTTAGGCACTTTAGCGTTCGGAGATTCCTGGAATCTTTTCGACCAAATATTACTCACCAAAGAATGGCTTATTAAAGATTACCACCAATTTAGGTATTTCAAGGCCGGAATTTTCAATCCCCCCTACTTAACTCAAGGTTCAGGAAAATATAAGGGTTATCCTTTCAAAAGTTTTTCAGACGGTGGCTTTAGCGGAGGCTATAGCGATCACTTTCCGGTGTATATTTACCTTATTCGAGAAATCACTCCCGATTAGTCAAACCACTGATTCCAAGGGATACGGCTAAGCATTAAAATAAGAGCCAAAACATAAAAGATGGCCAAGGTTTTGAATTTGGGCTTGGACACCAGTTTCTTTTTGTGTTTGGAGTACCCGATGGTAATCAAAACGATGGCGATGATCATCACAGAGATGTGCTCTACGGCCAAAAGACGTAAATGAGGATCTTTCATCACCTCCCCCATACCGCTGCGTCTAATAGCTCCTAAGGCGTTTGGAGAGATGAACCAAAGTATGAGTCCAATAACAAGCTGTAGGTGGGAAACAATTAAGGCAAAAAGTGAAATTCGAAAATCCTTAGGGCCAAACTCTCGATTCCCGAAGAAACCCATCAGGGCATTGATACTGGCCAAGGCCACCACAAGAACTACCAAATAGGCCCAATAAGAGTGCAGGTATTGTACAGTTTCATACATAGGAATCGAATTTTAGGTTTTGCCAAAGGTAAGGAAAAAGCATAAAAAAAAGAGGCTGGGAAAATCCCAACCCCTTTTCAATATAAAGTAACGTAATATTAGAAGTTGTAACGTAGAGACGCGTTCCAAGTTCTTCCGTTTTCGGTAAAGTATCCGAAGGCATCGGTATTTTGTAATCCGATGTGATCAAATACGTTGTACACGTTTCCACGGAAGGTAATATCGTTAGATCCACCGAGGTTGAAACGATAGGTAATACCTAAATCTGTAATAGAATAAGGTCTTAAAGTTTCAGGCTTGTAGTCTACAGCGCTAGTAAACTCATCGGTAAATTCGTAGTGGTTTGAACGATAGTTGATTCCACCATCTAGGCTTAGACCGGTAAGAACACGAGCTCTGAAGTTGAATCCTGTAGTGAACTGAGGAGCGGTAGAAACTTTTACACCTTGACGGTCTACACCCACACCAGAGGCAATCACTTCACCGGTTTCATCGTCATAGGAAGTTACATTGGATACTCCTTTGTAAACCCAGCTACCACCAGAAACATAAGCGTTCATGGTTAACCAGTTAGTGGCACGGTAGCTTACGTCAAATTCAGCACCAGTGTGATACTGACGGATACCTCTTTGAAGCGTAGTCACTTCAATCTCATCTCCTGAATCTGGCACACCATCAGGATCTTCTTCACCTGTGTTAACATCAGTTCTGTTCGCCCAGTCGGTTACATAAGCGTTGAAATTGGCACGAACATCACCATTTTGGTAGTGATAACCTGCTTCAAAAGAACGGATGATTTCATTATCGATTTCTGGAGTTACCAAATCATTGGAACCACGGATATCGTAGAAGATGTTATCCAAGAAAGGCTGACGAGAATAGTATCCACCGTTTACGAAGATCGTATGGGCTTCTGCAATGGTATACGACATACCTCCTTTTACATTATATCCAGTTTTGCTTACTTTCTCGGAAGTGGTAGTTACCATGTTACCGTTCTCATCAGTATCGAAACGACCTTCACGCTGATACGATTGAGTTGAATACGATCCTTGAGCAAAAATAGAGAAGTTGTCCACTGCATATTCCAATTGTCCGAATCCACCTAGGTAGTTGATGTCTTCAGAGTAGTCGTAGTTGATTCTCTGATCTTCACCAGCGAAATCAAACAAAGCAGACCATGGGTCGGCACCAAAAGACTCAGTTACAACAGCTCCATCAGGACGGTCGTTAGACCAGCCGGTCAATCCGAAATAATCGGTAACTTGACGGAAGTGATCTCCGGTATACATTCTACCATCAATACCAACGTTGAAGTTCAAGTTTTCAGTAATTTCATGGTTGAAGTTAGAAACCAAACCGTACCACTGGTGGTTATTCACTGAAGAACGACGTAAATATCCGCGACCAAGTGGGTTATCGCGATCACCACCAATTCCGATGGTTGTGTTAAGTTCTTCTTGAGCATCAAAATCGATTTGACCACGAAGTGGGCCATCTCCATCAGGATCCTCGGTACGAAGTGGGCTATCACCGCGATCTCCGGTTCCACCACCTCTACCCCAAGAAGCATAAAGAACAGTAGACA
This sequence comes from uncultured Alteromonas sp., assembly GCA_964582415.1. GTDB lineage: Bacteria > Bacteroidota > Bacteroidia > Flavobacteriales > Flavobacteriaceae > CAZOSF01. The sequence goes on along the minus strand of CAZOSF010000067.1, from coordinate 421 downwards.
ATGCGCTCTTTTCGCTCATGGTCCAGTCCCAGTTCAAGTTCATCACTGGCTTATGGTAGTAGTTCTGACGCTCAGAGATTAGTTCTCCGTCGTACATACCCCAGTGTTGGTTATATTTTGGATCGGCATCGATAATATCTTTTGACTGGCTCCATTTTTGACCGTGTAACTGAGGAGCTCCTGTCAACAAGAAGTTGAAAGAGTGGTTATCGTTTGGCTTGTACCCAACAGCGAAGAAATAGTTCTGTCCTTCCCCGTAAGTTCCTCTTGACCATTTTCTGTGTGCTTGCCAGTAATCCAACAACATTGAGAAGGCCCATCCGCTATCGCTCATTCCAGTATCATAAGAAACAGTTCCTTTGAAGTAGCTATCATTAGCACCCAAGAAACGAGCGAAACCACCTTGGCTACGGTCGGCAGC
>CAZOSF010000066.1:0-13135 GCA_964582415.1 uncultured Alteromonas sp. | reverse complement strand
CGATTATGTGTTGATCTTTCCAGTTTTAGGAATCTTAATACTAGTTTCTATCTATCAATTTATAAAAGGGCGAAACCGAAAGCCATAACGCTGCTTTTCTTTAATTTATTACTGATACTCAGAGGAAAAGGTGTGTTTTTTTTGTAACTTCATAGTGTAATTTTAAACACTAGCCCATGAGCAAACAAACAGCCTATGTATTGGGTATCTTACTTACCATCATCATCGGTGCCTATCTCAGCTATCTCTATTGCTGTGAACAGGAAACCCAAATGGAAGTAGTTGCAACACCCGAAGTAAATGCCACTTCAAACGACTTTATAGTGGTAGATCCCGTGGCAGACTGGGAAGTTCGTGTCAACGACAATTTCAACTTCAATCTAAGTCAGTCGCCCTACCTCATTCCTCTTTCAGAAAATTTGACCAATGGAGTGAATGATGTTGCCACCTATTTTCAGGGCCATGAGAATAAGGTCTTGACAATTACAGGTTATTATAAAAGTGATGAAGAAAACCTCAGCGCCTATCCCAATTTGGGGTTGGCTCGAGCTATAGCGGTTAAAAACTATTTTGTTTCCTTAGGAGCGCCTTCTCGTCATATCGACACCAAAGGCATGCTGAAAGACGATTTGGTTCCTGATGCGAACAACATTCTTTACGGACCTGTGGATTTCAATGTTAGCCAGTTAGATGACAGAACCCTACTGAACGAAGAAATGGTGGCCATTGCGGCAGAAATCCGTGACAATCCGCTGCTACTCTATTTTGAAACAGATCAAGCTACACTTACACTTACACCGGAGCAACGTGAGAAAGTCGCAAAGATTTCCCGCTATCTGGATAAAGTAGAAGGTGCTCGTTGTCATATCGTTGGGCATGCAGACAATACGGGTTCGGAAGAACATAATTATAACCTGGGTATGGATCGTGCCAAATTTGCTGAACATTATTTCATCAACAACCATATTCCAGAAACCCATATCGATGTTATTTCCAAAGGAGAAAAAGAACCGATAGCCACCAACGACACGGAAGAAGGTAGAGCAAAAAACCGCCGTGTCATCGTTACCATTAACTAACTAAAAACAAAACATTATGAGTCCATGTATTATCATACCGATTATAGTCGGAATCATCGCTGCCCTTCTAGGTTACTTATTGGGACGAATGGCAGGAGGAAATAAAGAAGAATTACAAGCCCTTGAGAACAAAAATGCCAAACTTACGGCCGATCTGAGCGATTGTCGCAAGAAGCTAAACCAAATGGAAATGGAAGACATGCGCATGGCAGCAGCCATGACAGGTGCTGCTATAGCCTTCAACGCAGGTGAAGCCAAAGCCGTGATGGGGAAAGCCATCAAGGAAAACGACCTTACCATCATTGAAGGAATTGGCCCAGCCATCCAGGAACTATTCCATAAGCATGGCATCCACACTTGGAAAGCCTTGTCTGAAGCTTCAGTAGAAAAATGCCAAAGCATTTTAGATTCTGAAGGGGAACGTTTCGTAGTACACAATCCAGGCACTTGGCCCGATCAAGCGAAATTGGCGTACGAAGGCAAGTGGAAAATGCTAAAAGATTGGCAAGACGACTTGAAAGGAGGGAAAGAAGAATAATTCCTCTCTCAGAAACCGCTCTCACAAGAGCGGTTTTTTTATGCACACTCCTTTCTTGCTACTTATCTAAGTTCCTGCATTATTCGTATTTTTGAACCGTGAAACATCAAGACACCATTGTTGCATTAGCTACCCCTGCAGGTGCGGGAGCCATTGCGGTTATCCGTTTATCTGGGGAACAGGCAATCGCTATTGCTTCCCAGGTGTTTCAGTCCGTTTCGGGTAAGGCATTAAAAGATCAAAAGAGTCATACGGTGCACCTTGGGCATATCAAGGATGGTATTCGTATCATCGACGAGGTCCTTGCCACGATTTTTAAAAATCCGCATAGCTATACAGGCGAAGATGTTGTAGAATTTTCTTGTCATGGTAGTCCCTACATTCAACAAGAGATCATTCAGTTATTGCTCCGCAGGGGTTGCAGAATGGCTCAGGCGGGTGAATTTACGTTGAGGGCATTCTTGCATGGTAAAATGGATTTAAGCCAGGCAGAAGCCGTGGCCGATTTGATTGCCAGCGATTCGGAGGCAAGCCATCAATTGGCGATGTCGCAAATGCGTGGTGGGTTTTCTTCAGAGATACACGCCCTACGAGAACAATTGCTCAATTTTGCCTCGCTCATCGAGTTGGAATTGGACTTCGCCGAAGAAGATGTCGAATTTGCCAACCGGGAAGAATTTCAAGTTTTATTACAACGCATACAGGAAGTACTAAAAAAATTGATAGATTCTTTCGCCACGGGTAACGTGCTAAAGAACGGTATTCCTGTGGCCATCGTAGGGGAACCTAATGTTGGGAAGTCAACACTTTTGAATGCCCTGTTAAATGAAGAACGCGCTATTGTAAGTGATATCGCAGGAACTACAAGAGATACCGTGGAAGATGAAATCACCATAGGAGGTATTTCCTTCCGATTTATCGATACAGCGGGTATTCGGGAAACCGCCGATGTGATTGAGGGGTTAGGCATTCAGAAAACGTTTCAGAAAATGGAACAGGCCCAGGTGGTGATTCTGATGCTAAGTGCTCAGAAATACTTGGAAAATGCTGAGTTACTTCAAGTAGAAATTGAAAAGGTAAAAAACAAATACCCTCAAAAGACCATCATCATCTTGGCCAATAAAATAGACACCTTATGTTCTGAGGAGCAAGATTTATTGCTTACCGATTTCCCGGAGATTCACATGATTTCTGCCAAAACGGGACGTGGCGTGGATGAATTGAAAAAGTTACTTCTCGATTTTGTGAATACCGGTGCCCTTCGAAACAATGAAACCATTGTCACCAATAGCAGGCATTACGACGCTTTGCTAAAAGCCTTGGAAGAGATTCAAAAAGTACAGGAAGGATTGAATAATAATCTCAGCGGGGATTTGCTGGCCATCGACATTCGTCAGGCATTATACCACTTTGGCGAAATAACGGGAGAGATTTCCAATGATGAGCTCCTAGGAAATATTTTCGCCAACTTCTGCATCGGCAAATAAGGAATCTTCAATGATAGAACTACTCTATTTTACTGGTAAATCCTGCAATGTCTGTCAGGCATTAAAACCAAAGCTACTGGAAGAAGTGTGTCAAAATTTCCCGGAAGTTCAAATTCGAGTAGTTGACGTCGAAGAGGAAAGAGAAGTTGCGGGCCAACATATGGTATTTACCTTACCTGTCGTTATCATTAATTATGAAGGAAAGGAAGCCTTCCGATTTGCGCGAAGTTTTGCAGTATATCAGGTACTTGAGAAACTAGAACGCCTGAGTAAAGTTTAGTCATTTTAGATGCAAAAGGAATGGATCCCCTCTTTACATCGAAAAGTAATCAGAATTTTATAACTTTATTTGAGAAACCGAGAAGTTAACTACTTGTTTCTGAAATATATTGCCGTAAAAATTTCCAAAGTAAGGCTTTGATTTTCGAGATAAGGGATTAGGCACTTGGTTATTCATAAAAGCAATCAATTCAAGCAACCTCTACCCAATCTTCTTGGGTCCAAATATAAGTATCATGGCATTGCTGGAAGAATTTAAATCTCAAGGTGATTTTTTATTTCGCTATAGAAGTTTTTTACCCCTTATCATTTTAGTTTTTGGATACGGTGTTTTTTTACAAACAGAATATTACTCTTCCCATGAAGAAAGTGTTTTTGAAGATGTTTATGACTTCATTTGTTTGGGTGTAAGCCTCTTTGGCCTTTTCATAAGGGTCATCATTGTTGGCCATACGCCCCCGAATACCTCGGGTCGGTGTACAGAAGAAGGTCAAGTTGCCGATTCCTTGAACACCACGGGAATGTACTCCATGTCCAGGCATCCCCTTTATCTAGGCAATTTCTTTATGTGGTTAGGTGTGGCCATGCTTACAAAAAATATTTGGTTCCTTGTGGCTTTCGTACTCTTCTATTACCTCTACTACGAGCGCATTATGTACGCAGAAGAAAGTTTTTTACGAAATAAATTTGGAGCCACCTATTTAGAATGGGCTTCGAAGGTCCCCGCCTTTATTCCTTCCTTAAAGAATTATAAAAAGAATGAGTACGCTTTTCAATTAAAAAAGGTACTCCGACAAGAGAAAAACGGTCTCGCTGCAGTATTTCTACTGTTCTGGTTCTTTGAATTAAGTGGAGAGTTTATTGAAGAGAAAAAAATTGTTATCGAACATGACTTCTGGTTTTATGCGGCCATTATTTCGGTCGTCCTCTATGTTATCCTAAAGATCATGAAGAGAAAACGTCTTTTGGGCGAATATTAAAATGATCGAATTGATTTTCAACTGAAGTTGCAATACGTAAAGAAGGTCGCTTCGTCCAGCAGCCTAAGCATTATTCTTCCACTTCGTACGGAATGGTCTCCAAAATATGGGTAATGGCCTTGAGTCGAGCTGGAGCCTTTTTATTTGCATTGATGATTACCCAAGGGGCATGCTCGGTATTCGTCGCAGCAAACATCTTTTCCTTGTATTGGGTATACTTATCCCATAAATCCTGCGCTCGCTCATCTACCGCTGTCATTTTCCACATTTTAAGCGGATTGCGCTGAATCTCCTTAAACCGCTTGGCCTGTTGCTTTTTGGAAATGGAAAAATAAAACTTGATGAAATAGGTGTCCGATTGGATGAGCATTTTTTCGAACTCGTTTACCTGAGACATAAATACTTCGTACTCCCGTTCGGTGCAAAATCCATTTACGGGTTCTACCACTGCCCTATTGTACCAACTACGGTCAAAAAAGACAATTTCCCCAGGATTGGGCAATTCGTTGATATACCTCTGAAAAAACCACTGTTTTCGCTCATCTTCCGTAGGGATGTTTAGGGCCACAATACGGAAATGACGGGGATTGATATACTCTGTAATCCTTCTGATGGCTCCCCCTTTTCCCGCTGCATCGCGACCTTCAAAAAGAATGACAACTTTCTTCTTTTTTTCGATGACCCATCGTTGGAGCTTGATCAATTCTTCCTGCTTTTCCTTTAATAGCTCCATGTGTCTGGCCTCCTCCAAAGCCTTCTTTACACTAATTCTTTTGTTGCTAAATAAGGCATATAACCCAAGAGGGGAATTCAACAATTCCATATCCTTTTTCGTCAATTCTTCTGCTTTCATACTGGCAAATTATATATCAATTTGAATGGCACTGCGATGGTAGCGCATAATTACGTTCGGATCCGGCAGTAACGTGATGGGGGCATCCTTTTTACCGTCATAATCGAAAAGGGAAAGAATGTATCGCATACTCTCCAACCGGGCAATCTTTTTATCGTTGGTTTTTACAATAATCCACGGACTGAAGTTCGTGTGGCTTTTACTGAACATCTGTTCCTTGTAGTAGGTATAATCATCCCACAACTCCTGCCCTTTCATGTCTACCGGACTAAACTTCCATTGTTTCAAAGGATTTTGAAGTCGAGAATCGAACCGTTTCTTCTGTTCTTCCTTGGAAATTGAGAACCAAAACTTGATGATTTTCAAATTGTCTTCGTAAAGCAGATGTTCAAATTCCGGTACCTGAACGATAAACTTTTCATATTGCTCCTTTGTACAGAACCCCATAACAGGTTCTACCACCGCCCTATTGTACCAACTACGGTCGAAGAAAACGATTTCACCAGGATTGGGCAACACTTTAATATATCTTCTGAAATACCATTGACCCTGTTCCATTTCGGTGGGTCGGGATAAAGCCACCACTCTCGATTTCCGCGGATTCAAATGTTCCTTAAATCGTTTTATGGAACCTCCCTTCCCGGCAGCGTCCCTACCCTCAAACAGAACGGCCACGCGCATTTTATTCTGTGAAATCCAATTCTGTAATTTGACGAACTCCGATTGAAGCAACGCCAATTCTGCTTCATATTCAATTTTATGCAGGGTCTTTTCTATGGGAATTCCCTCCTTTTTGGCAATTGCGATAAGTTGTTTTCTCTTTTTGATTCCTTGGAAATGTTCCGGTTGAAACTCCATGCAATGTAATTTGATTGGTTATTTATCAAAAAAATGTTTCCTTGGAACAGTAGACTGCACCATGGAATAACTCTTTATTATTGAGACATATAGTGTTTATTTCATGCAAAACACCCAAAATGACCAATTAAAGATAGGGAAAAGGGGCAGTTATGTTTATGAGATTGGTCAGATTGGAGGCATCTAATAAGAAAAAATACAACCGGGAAAACTGGAACAATTGAATTTGTAGTACATTAAGGCTTTGAAAACAACTAAATATATGTGCTATGAAATGGAAAGGCCAAAGACAAAGTTCGAATGTTGACGACCGCAGAGGTCAAGGCGGTTCTGCTCGAGGTATTGGGAAATTAAATCCAGTCATGTTGGCGCCACTAATTCGAATGCTTTTTTCTAAAGCAGGCCTTGTTATCGTAGGAATCATTCTGGTGATTTCATTGCTTTTGGGTAAAAATCCGCTGAGTTTTATCGGACAATTATTTCTTGGAGGTGATTTGGGAGGAGAAACCACCACCTATGTAGAAACTCCAAAAACCAAAGAATTGGCAGCGTTTAGCGCTACCATTCTGGCCAGCACCGAGGATGTTTGGAATAATTTACTTGAAAACTATCGGGAACCCACCATGGTGCTATTTACCGATTACGTATCCTCCGCCTGCGGAAATGCATCCAGTGCCACAGGACCTTTCTATTGCCCAGGAGATGAACAGCTCTATTTAGATTTGAGTTTTTTTGATGATATGGAAAAGCAGCTGAATGCCCCAGGGGATTTTGCGCAAGCCTATGTTATTGCCCATGAGGTAGGTCATCATGTTCAGAACCTAATGGGAATTACCGATAAAATGAATCAATTGCGTGGAAAGTTGAGCAAAACCGAATACAATCAATACTCCGTGCGATTAGAACTTCAGGCCGATTTTCTAGCCGGAGTTTGGGCCCATCATTCACAGGAAATGACGCGCATGATGGAATCGGGTGATTTTGAAGAGGCCATCAATGCTGCCCATGCCATTGGTGATGATCGCTTGCAAAAACAAGCCACAGGACACGTGGTTCCAGATTCCTTTACTCATGGCACTTCCGAGCAACGGGCACGATGGTTCCGAAAGGGGTTTGAAACCGGCGATTTGCGACAAGGTGACACCTTTAATGCCAATCCGCTTTAGGGCCGTTAAACCAATACTAATACTGAGCTTTTAATGATTTCTGTACAGAAGCTATACCATGCTACGATGTGGAGAAGTAAAAAAAGTTATAGATTCGTAACCCATAAATCAACAACATGAAAAAAATAATTTTAAGTATGAGTATCCTCGCCACGATTCTTTTCGTTGGCTGTAAAAATGAAACCAAAGAAGCAGAAGCTACAGAACCTGTAACCGAAGAGGTAAATGCCGATATCGCTTTGGCAGATCTTAGTTTCGGTGTACGCGGTAACTGTGGTATGTGCAAATCGACTATCGAAAAAGCTGCCAACGGCGTGGATGGTGTTGCAGAAGCCAATTGGGATGTCGATAGAAAGAAAATCGATGTTTCCTTCGACCCTGCCAAAACAGACGAAATGACTATCCATAATGCTATTGCGGCATCTGGGTATGATACCGAAAAGGCGGCAGGAAGTGAAGAGGCTTACAACAAACTCCCTAAATGCTGTCAATACGACCATGAAATGGCCATGAACCAAGAAGTAGCTGAAGGCGAGGAAGGCAACCACCATACAGAAGGTGACCATGAAGGCATGGAACACTAAGAATTGATTTCCAAATCATACATGAAGGGTCCGATAAGGGCCCTTTTTTTATAATTACCAATGAAGTTCGAAAACCAAGTATTCAAATCCGACAATTGAGGACTGACAACCGACAACTGACAACCGACAACCGACAACCCACAACAGACAACCGACAACCCACAACTGACTTTTATCATTCCCCACCCTACCCTTTTGCCCTAATTTAGAGGTATACTAGACATACCATGAGAGCTTCGAAAGGCATACAAGCTCAATTGAAGTCCTTTCTTATCGAGATTGGGGAAATGTCTTTGTTTACTGCCCGATTTTTCCGGGAATTATTCAAGCGCCCGATCGAATTCAAGGAAATCCTTCGTCAATCCTATTATATGGGCAACAAGTCCCTTCTCTTGGTGGGGGTGACCAGCTTCATTATCGGATTGGTCATGACCCTTCAAACCCGCCCAACCCTTATGGAATTTGGTGCTGTATCCTGGATGCCTTCCATGGTGGGCATTTCGATAGTGCGGGAAATTGGACCGATTATTATCGCCTTGGTATGTGCAGGGAAAATAGGTTCGGGCATTGGGGCCGAATTGGGTTCCATGCGGGTTACCGAACAGATCGATGCGATGGAGGTATCAGGGACCAACCCCTTTAAATACCTTGTGGTTACGCGAGTAATAGCCGTAACGCTGATGCTTCCCATCTTGATTTTGATAGGAGATGCCATTGCCCTATTTGGTTCCTATTTGGTAGAGAATACCAAAGGAAACGTCTCTTTTACACTCTTCTTCGATCAGGTTTTTGAATCACTGGAGTTTGGGGATTTTGTTCCTGCTACCATCAAATCCTTCTTTTTTGGGATGGCTATAGGGATCGTAGGAAGCTATAAGGGATACACCTGTAGCCGTGGTACGGAAGGCGTCGGAAATGCCGCCAATTCGGCGGTGGTTCTCACCTCCCTCCTGCTGTTTATTATCGACTTTATCGCTGTTTTGGTAACCGATATTTTTTATGAGTTATGACAAATGACGATAACATAGCCAACAGAGAGGTTGTTCTTGAAATCCAAGACTTGCATAAAAGCTTTGGCGAGAATCATGTGCTGCGCGGTTTCAATATGAAGCTCTACGATGGAGAAAATCTCGTAGTCATGGGAAAATCAGGTTCCGGGAAATCGGTCATGGTGAAATGCTTGGTAGGCCTGCTTCGCCCAGACAGTGGTAGCATTACCGTGATGCATAACGATATCACCGCCATGGAACATGAGGATTTAGACTTGCTCCGCAGGGACATCGGATTCCTCTTTCAAGGAAGTGCACTTTATGATTCCATGACCGTTCGGGAGAACCTGGAATTTCCTTTACGACACCACCTTTCGAAATTTAAAGGCCCCATCGACCAGGAAGCTATGGTAATCGAAGCGCTAACCAATGTAGGCTTGGCCCATACGGTCGATTTGATGCCTTCGGAGCTGTCTGGAGGTATGAAACGGCGTGTAGCGCTGGCAAGAACCCTGATCCTTCAGCCAAAAATCATTATCTATGATGAACCCACCAGCGGTTTGGACCCGGTGACGGCCAAAGAAATCATCATCCTAATTCAAGAAGTTCAAAAGAAATACCACACCTCATCGCTCATAATCACCCACGATGTGGATTGTGCGAGGGTAATCTCCGATCGCATGATTATTTTGATTGATGGGGTGGATTATGCCACCGGGGTTTTCGAAGAAGTAAGCACCTCCAAAGACCCTAAAATTAAGGCCTTTTTTAAATAAACCGAAGAACCATGAAAACATCCGATAGTCAAAAACTAAAACTGGGGCTCTTTGTTATCCTAGGGACCCTATTATTGATAGTGGCTGTGTATCTCATTGGCCAAAAGAAGGAAATGTTTCAAAATACCCTTACCATAAGCGCCTATTTTCAAAATGTGAATGGCTTAAAAAAAGGGAACAATGTGCGGTACTCAGGAATCGATGTGGGAGTGGTACGAAGTATTGAAATGGAAAACGATTCAATCATAAAAATAAATATGTCGATTGATGAAAAGATTAGCCCACATATCAAGAAAAATGCCATTGCCACCATTGGTTCGGATGGATTGGTAGGTAGTAAAATTCTGAATATACTTCCCGGTCAAGGGGAGGCCCCTCCCATCGAACCGGGCGATATTATTGAATCGTACAGCAAAATACGCACCGATGAACTCCTAAACACCTTGGGGGTAACAAATGAAAACATTGCGCTGCTTTCCTCAGACCTATTGGTAATTACGCAACGTTTAATCAAAGGAGAAGGAACGCTAGGGGTTCTACTCAATGATACTTTGATGGCTAGGGAATTGAAGCAATCTATTTCAAATCTTAGGGTCGCCACCAATAAAGCATCGGGCGTTATGACCGATTTAAATGGGATTGCCAACGAACTACGAACCGACGATAACAGTGTTTGGGGAGTATTGATGAACGATACCATCACCGCCGAAAAACTGCGAAATACCATTGGCAGCCTTGATTCCTTGAGATCCGATTTACAGACCACGGTTCAATCCATCAATACAATTGCCACAGATATTCAAAACAGTGAAGGCGCCTTGAATTATATCCTGAAAGATAGCACCTTGGTGAATGAATTGAAATCGACGGTAGAAAATATCAACCAGGGCACAGAAAAATTCGATCAGAATATGGAGGCCTTAAAACACAACTTTCTATTTAGAGGATATTTCAAGAAACTAGAGCGACAGAAGGCGAAGGAGAAAACAATTAGAAATTAGCAATTAAAAATGAACAATGAGCAACTATTCCATTAAATCGTACCTTTAGGAAATGAATTGAAATTTCTTATGCGAGTTGTAATCATTGGTTTAATAGCCTTGTTTCTTTTTAGTTCCTGTGGGTCAAAAGAGCAAAGTCATTCAGAATTCTCAGCGGATGGACTGATGATTCGAATGGCCGAAATTGAAATCCTTCCGGAATATCTGGACGAATATTTGGCCATACTCCAAGAGGAGTCTCGTGCTTCAGTGGAATTAGAACCTGGTGTTATTTCCATCTACCCCATGTTCCAAAAGGAACATCCCACACAGATTCGATTGTTGGAAATTTACAAGGATCGAGAAGCCTACGAATCCCATTTGCAAACCCCTCATTTCAAGCATTATAAAACCGCCACCTTGCACATGGTAAAATCGTTGGAGTTGATAGAAATGACAGCCATTGACGGAGAATCCATGCCAGACATATTCAAGAAACTTAAATAAGGTAAAATCACTCCGCTGCCGCCCCGCTACCGCGCGATTATATCGCGTGGTTCCCAATCCTACTCCCTTCTTACTAGGTGCCTACTCCCCCCCCGCTGCCGCGCGAAACCTTTAGGTTCGACGGAGTCAAATCGAAGATTCGACGGAGTCAATGTATCGCGTGGCCTGCAATCATAGGATAAGCACGAAGGACCGCTTCGCTAAAGGACTTATGACGTAAGACTTAAGAGGGTCGAAGGTTGCGGTCTGGACGAGACCTGCCTACCGAAGGCAGGCTCGAGAACTGCGCCCAAACCCTTTGTTTATACGGGTTTACCTATTCCTTAATGACTTTTTTGATTACCATCCCACTATCTGTTGTAATGTGAATGAAGTATACACCAGCAGTTAAATTGGACACATCCATTGATTCAGTTGCTTCATTACTTTCCATGACTTTTCTACCCAAGGTATCATATAAACTAACTGAATCTATATTCAATCCGTTTTGGTTTTGGATGGTTAGGAGATTGGATGTTGGGTTGGGGAATATTTTAAACATTGCAGAAATAGCTTCTTCAATACCAAGGGAGCAATCTTCACTAAAAACAATCCCCTCTTGAATGTTCCATTGGTCATATGGGTATGTATCTCCTTGAGTTGCTGCTAGAGGGTCATCTACGGTTATGCAATTAAGCAATGGATTATCCAATACTATCAATGGGAATAAGTTGGTATTGTTACCATTTTTAAAGTTTAATGAGATTAATTCGGGACAACCAACTACCGCTGCCGATATTAATTCCCCATTCAAGCTAAAATCCAATTCTGTAAAATAGTTATATCCAATGGCAATCGATTGCAGGTTAGCATTTGCGGATAAGTCTATACTTGTGAATATGTTTTGCTGTTCGCACGTGCCCTCAGGACAATTAACTACGTCCAACACTTCCAATAGCGAATTATTAGAAACATCAAGACTGGTCAAATTGTTAAATTTACATACCAATGTTATTAAATTTAAGTTTTGACTTAAATCAACCTGTTCTACCGTATTGCTTCCAAAATTTAAATACTCCAAATCTGTAAAATCTTCAATGCCCGTTAGGTCTGAGATGGTTGGGTCAAATTCAGGGAACTGAGTTACTACATCCAGAAAAGTAATATGCTCTATATCTGATGTTAGCACTTGACCATTTAATATACCCTCCGAATCAATACCTTGGTCAATGAGACGTTGTTCAAATACGTTATCAGGCACCAAGGTGTATTGCCCATGCGAATGTAGCCAAGAAAAAATACTAGCAAATAGTAAGACTATTAATTGATTATTCATTTTCTTTTAAAATCATGACCTGTTCCGTGCTTCCGTCCAAAAAATTCTTTTGGATATTATAAAGACCTGGTGTTAAGGTATTAATTAATTCTGAATTATTAATCTGAGTAGAATCCTGTGGAGTGATGGTATAGTTTCCATTTGGATAACCATCCAGAAAATGTATCACACTTCCATCAGACGGAGTCCTGTTTGAATTATTATAACACATACGAGGTTGATTCTGGTCCAGCTGTAAAATTTTAAGGGCTGTACCATTTGGATGATAAATAGGTCCTGGATACTCTTTGTCAATTGTTCCAACTGTTTGACCATACCAAAAAGAAGTGTCCTCATAGGCAGTGGGCTCATTGTAAGTTCCCGCTTGTGACACATCCACGAACTCATAATCAAGCCCAGGCTGAAATTGTGGGGGATGATTGGTTTGAGGTCCTGCAACATAGTATTCGCCTATATAGGGTTCATACAATTTCTTTCTATGGATAGTATCTATGTGCGTATTCAAAGGACCTAGGAAAGTTTCTCTAATTGTAAATCTCATATAGGCTATTTGAGCTCCTTTAAACTCCTTATAACAATCATATCTGGTATAGCTCATAAAATTCTTGTATTCTGGATTTATATAAGGTTCACCATTGCAATCTATAGGGGTCCCTATATTATCACTATTTTCATCCAATATAACACCTGGGTATGTGGGCAAACATGGCGTTGCATAAGTGCCTATAAATTTGTCACCCTTGG
>CAZOSF010000065.1:5283-13415 GCA_964582415.1 uncultured Alteromonas sp. | reverse complement strand
TATTTTCAGGAGAAGGCTCAAAGGAACAACCGCCGGAGGTGGTTGAATCCTGGCGACGAAATGGTTGAATGTTTAAGGTTGAAGGCCAAAACGAAGCCCCCCTAAAGCCTGCGAAATAAAAAAATGCGATGGCCAACGGCCACCGTGGTTTTGTATTTTCAGGAGAAGGCTCAAAGGAACATCGCGCAAAGCGTGATGGATCCCGGATGGGCAATTGGTTGAAAGTTGAAGGTTTCAGGTTAAAGGTGTAATAACAAGACGAGCTTAGGCCCTAACAACTCATCGAAAAAATAGCAGTTAATACCTTCCCTTTAAATTTTCCAGCATAATTTCCGTCATGGATTCCAAAGTGAATTCATGCTCCCAGCCCCAATCGGCTCGGGCTTCTGAATCATCGATACTGCTGGGCCATGAGTCGGCTATTTCCTGTCTGAAATCAGGTTTGTACTCAATGGTGAAATCCGGGATATGCTTTCTGATACTCGCAGCTATTTCTTCTGGATCGAAACTAATACCGGCCAGATTGTAAGAGCTTCTTGTTTTTATTTGCTCTTTGGGAGCTTCCATAATCTGAATAGTGGCCTTAATGGCATCATCCATATACATCATGGGCAGGGTCGTTCCTGCTTTCAGGAAACAAACATACCGGTGGTGCTTTAAGGCTTTGTGATAAATATCCACGGCATAATCGGTAGTACCACCCCCCGGGAGCGTGGTGTAGCTAATAAGACCCGGATAACGAATACTACGCACGTCTACCCCATATTTATTGAAATAATATTCGCACCAGCGCTCGCCTGTTTGCTTGCTAATTCCATAAACGGTACTCGGCTCCATAATGGTTCGTTGTGGAGTGTCTTCTTTTGGAGTGGTAGGACCAAAAACTGCAATACTGGAAGGCCAAAAAATCTTTTCAATTTTACCTTCCTTCCCTAATCGCAAAACATTAAATAAGGAATTCATGTTCAGGTTCCAGGCCTTCATCGGAAATTTTTCCCCGGTGGCCGATAGCATGGCTGCCATTTGATACACCTCACTGATTTCGTATCGAATAACCACATCCTCGATAGCGCTGTAATCCGTGGCATCCAGAATTTCAAAGGGGCCGCTTTTCATCAGTTCCTCATCTCCTTCGCGAATATCACTCGCGATTACTTTATGAGGGGAATAAATTTGACGCAATTTAGCCGTCAATTCTGTCCCAATTTGACCACAGGCACCAATGACCAGAATTCGTTTTTTCATGTCTTACAATTAAAGCGTAAAGATAGAAATTCCCCAAGGCTTCTTTCACATTATTTTGAGTCAACTTCTGAAAGAGTGTTTATCTTTGCATCGTTATGCTGAAGTATCCCATTGTTTTATTGTGGAGTGTTATCCTTATAAGCTTCGCCTCCTGTGATGAAGGAAAAACAGTCGCCCCCGAAACAGAGACCCAACAAGTGGATACCACAGTCTATGGGAATACGGGATTTCGTTTTCCCAAGCTCCTACCACAAGCCGATACCATAGTAAAGGATTGGCCCATCTTTAAAGATTTTCGCGGTGTAAGTATCAATTTCGAAAACAGTTCCATAGACGACTTAAAACGCAAAAGTCATAATTTGCTCAATATTACCGATTCCCTTTCCCGAAGCCTTCCGGATACCTTAAATAACAACATGATTATTTCTCGTCTGTGGGTGGTTAAAACTCGGGTAGAATTACTCGAACAGGAGGTCAATAAAGGAAAACCAAGCCCTGAACAAATTGCTAACTATATTGAAGAAATGCAACGGGCGACAAACAACTTTGTTCTTCAGATCAATGAGAAAATTCAAAAGGATCAAATCGATTTGGGAAGAAAGGAGGACGAAGCTTCCGAACTCCGTAAACAACAAAGGGCTCGGGATTCTATTTTTACGCTGGAACTGGAAGATCAATCCCCATGAGTTTCGACTTCATGGCGAATTAAATCATTACGAACTGCTCGGTGAAGAAAATACCCAGTTACCACCGTCGATAATATATCGGCAATCGGGAAAGAAACCCACACACCATTTACTCCCATAAAGGCAGGTAACACCAACAATAATGGAATCAAAAAGAATCCCTGTTTGGTCAAACTTAATAGTAAGGCAGGGATGGCTCTTCCTACCGCTTGAAAATATGAGGCTCCAATAAGTTGAATTACGATGACAGGCGTCGCGGCAAATACCCAGCGCAGCGCTGCCGGTGTTCTGGAAAGTATCTCTTGATTGTTTGCGAGTGTATCGGCATCCAAATTCGATGAATTGCTTACGAAAATCGACACAATTTCAGTGGGAAATACCATTATGATCACAAAAATTAAGAAGGCCAATAGTCCGGAATACTTGATGGACGTATTGATGGATTCTCGAACCCGCTTCATTTGCTGCGCCCCGTAATTATAGCCCGCGATGGGTAAAAATCCTTGATTCACCCCAATCACTGGAAAGAGGGCAAAGACTAACATTCGGTTAATAATGCCATAAGAGGCAACATCCAAGGCATCGCCGTGCACTATCAAAATATTATTCAGCAAAACTGTAAGAACGGCAATGGTACCTTGTCGGGCCAATGTCACAAAACTCAAGGAATTGATTTCACGAACAACGGGGCGGAACAAACGTAATGACTCCCATTTTAACCGAAGTTCACTTCGTTTCCAAAAGAACCAGAAAATGAAGAGAAAGCATACAGCATAGCTCCAAAAGGTCGCCCAAGCTGCACCCGCCATTCCCATATCAAATACCTTTATCAAGAGCCAGTCCATAAAAATGTTCCCAATAGCAGGGAGCATCATGGCGTACATAGCATATTTGGGCTTCCCTTCCGCTCGTATCACATTGTTTCCCATCATGCAAAGCGCTAAAAGCATAATGCCATACATGACGATGCGGTAGTACACCAAGGCTAAATCTTTAAAGGAATCATCCGCCCCAAAAAAACCAATCAAACGATCTTGAAAAATAAGCCCCAAACTTGTTAGGGTTCCAGTAGCCAGAAGGGTAAGGGTGATTTGATTCCCGAATACTTTCAAGGCCTTTTCATGGTCGGAAGCGCCCAAAGCTCTGGAAAGCACCGAGGAACCCCCGATCCCTATGGCCAAACCGATGGCTCCGATAAAAAAGGTAATGGGAATAACTACGGTAATGGCAGAAATAGCAAGTGGCCCTAACCAGCGACCCACAAAGATGGTATCCACAATCATATTCAAAGACATGACGAGAATCCCGATGGACGCGGGTACAGCCTGTTGAATCAGCAGTTTGCTGATTGGTTCGGTTCCTAATGCTGCAGATTTTCTAGACATTTAGGCGATGGCCGTTTTTAAATCGGTTAGCTGCCATTTTTCGATATATCCTGCCAAGACATCAGCAAAATCATCCCGGTCATTCAAACAAGGTATAGTAGTGAATTCCTTCCCTCCTACTTCGTGGAAAATTTCTTCCCCTTCCATGGCGATTTCCTCTAAGGTCTCCAAACAATCACTCACAAACGCTGGAGTTACAATCGCCATCTTTTTAATACCGTTTTTACCGAATCGTTCAATAGTACGGTCGGTGTATGGTTGCAACCAAGGGTCGAAGCCCAATCGCGACTGAAAGGAAGTAGAGTAGGTGCCTTCTTTAAGGTTCAATTTTTCAGCAACTTTTCTTGTGGTCTCCAAGCATTGGTGACGGTAACAAAATTGATGGGCCTCGGAAGGAGTCACACAACATTTTCCATCTATTTTACAATGTCCATTGGTAACATCGCTCTTTCGAATATGGCGTTCAGGAACCCCGTGATAGCTAAAAAGCAAATGTTCAATCTCCTTTCCTTTCAATTGTTCTTGGATGCTTTGGGAAAGCACTTCAATGTAATCATCCTGATCATAGAAAGCAGGCAGCGATGTAATTTCCAAGCCTGGGAAAAACTCGTTTCTCAATTCTTCTACCTTCACATTGATGGTTTCTGTAGTTGCCATGGCGAACTGTGGATACAGTGGCATTACCAAAATATGTTTTACCCCTTTATCCACCAATTCTTGCAATCCCTTTTTAATGGTCATGCTTCCATACCGCATGGCCAGGGCTACTGGGATGTTTACCCTCTCCTGTACCTTCTTCTGAAGTCTTTCTGAAATAACAATGAGTGGAGATCCTTCTTTCCACCATATTTTTTGGTAGGCCTCTGCAGATTTCTTTGGTCGGGTATTTAAAATAATGCCCCGCACAAGGAGTGTGCGCGCCCAATGGGGAACGTCTATTACCCGAGGATCCATAAGAAATTCATCCAAGTATTTTTTTACATCTTTGGGATCGGTACTATCTGGTGAACCCAAATTGACCAACAAAACACCTTTTTCCATAGTCTCTTTTTCTGAATACAAAATTACAAGGGTGATTGGGAAACGTTCTTAAAAAAGTATCAAAGTTCCCCATCAGGCTATTGGGGTTGTTTATGACCCTATTCCCATCACAAATTTTTTCGGCGTTACCCCATATTTCTTTTTGAAAGCAGCAATAAAATGACTGGCAGTACTGTAACCCACCTTAAGCCCTACTTCATTCACATTGAGAGCCCCCGATGCCAGCAGTTGTCGCGCCATTTCCATTTTATAGTCGAACTGAAAGGTAAATACCGGCTCCCCGTACACCTGTTTGAATCCCTCTTTTAGTTTATTGATGGGCAACCCCACTTCGGAAGATAATTCTTTAAGCGTAGGAGGATCCACTAAACGTTTGATGATAATTTCCTTGGCCATTTTTACCTTTTTCACTCCTTCCTCATCTGCAAGGAAGGGACACTGGTCCTCCCCTTTTGCCTGAGCGGCACTAAAATACAGGCAGAGCAATTCATAAACCTTCGCCTGTACATAAAGATTCTGCACCATCGGATGCAAATTCATCTGCAGCAACTGATTCAACACAATGGCCATGGTAGGGGTTATAACCTCGTCTTTGTAGTATTTTTTCCCTTTTTCCTCCGACAAGAACGAAATGTACTGTGCGTCCTTAGAGAACATCGAATGCAGGGTTTTTATCGGCAATAAAACAGTAGCCATCCAACTCTCAGTAGGCAACACCAAATGCAGTGGGAGTTCGAAATTAGGATTGTACAGCAAAAGTGAATTTTCTTCCGCCAAAGGTAACTGATAGTCCCCTTCATTAAATTGAAAAAAGGCCTGCCCCTTTATCGCAAAATGAAACTGAATATAATTGATCGGTATCTCTCGCCGGTACACCTGACTTTTTGAAGTATCGTTGGAAAATAATAACAACTGAATCCCTTCGTTCACCAACCATTCCCGATAAATACCTTGAGCGTTATTTTTTACAGTATCCATACTTTAAAAATTAGTGTTCTATTTAGAATAAATCTAAATTAGATATTTAGAATTACTTTCTGAGGCCCCGAAATTAGGGTATTTTTTGTTGTTACTGTTATCTATTTAGTCAGTTTTAACGTATATCGACACAAATGGTACGGATGTCGTTATTTTTTAGATAACACATCCATTATTTTTGCCCCACTTTAGTATGAACCGAAACGGTAAACAACATTTTCCTGCTGTAGAAGCAAAGAATTTTTATGCGATTGGCCTCAGTTATCTGAAGGCAGATGCAGAAACCCGTGGCCATTTCAGCCTTTCTGAAATGGCTCAAGTTACACTTCTACGTGATGCCAAAGCACAAGGATTCAATGCTTTGAGCGTTATTTCTACTTGTAATCGCACAGAACTTTACGGATTTGCCGATTCCGCTGAAGACATCATCAATCTGCTTTGTGACCATACCCTCGGTACCCGGGAAGAATTTGAAACGGTTTCTTATTCCTATGCCAACAAAGACGCGGTAGAACACCTCTTTCGAGTAGGAACAGGGTTGGACAGTCAGATTTTAGGTGACTTTGAAATTATAAGTCAGCTGAAAAACAGCTTCCGTCTCTCCAAAAAATTCGGGCTCTTGGATGCTTTTATGGAGCGATTGGGAAATGCCGTTATCCAGGCCAGTAAGCGTATAAAAACGGAAACGGCTATTTCTTCCGGAGCCACTTCTGTAAGTTTTGCCGCTGTACAATACATCATGGCCCGCGTGCCTCATGTTTCAGAAAAAAACATCCTGCTTTTTGGCCTAGGTAAAATTGGAAGAAATACCTGTGAAAACCTTATCAAACATACTCAGAATTCTCATATTACCCTCATCAATCGCACCAAGGTAGTTGCGGAGAAGATTGCGGGAAAATTCAACCTTGTGGTAAAAGACTATGCAAACATTCAAAGCGAAATTGCTCAGACCGATATTTTGGTGGTAGCGACTGGCGCCCAGCAACCCACCATCAATAAGGATTTACTCTACTTAAAAAAACCATTGCTGATTCTTGACCTTTCCATTCCAAAAAATGTTGATGAGGAAGTCCGTAAAAATCCTCTGGTGACCCTAGTGCATTTGGATGAACTTTCAAAAATGACCGACCGGGTTTTGAACAAACGCAAAGAGCAATTACCTCAGGCCAAAGCAATCATCGAAGAAGTACAGGAAGAGTTTTTGTCCTGGGCTACCCATAGAGAATTCGCCCCTACTCTAAAGGCCCTAAAAGAAAAATTGCTGGAAATTAAAGATGGGGAAATCGATTTTCAAAAGAAAAAACTGAATGGTTTTAATGAGGAACACGCTGAGGTGTTGTCCAAACGCCTCATTCACAAAATAACGACACAAGTAGCCAACCATTTAAAGAATGCCAATGGCCAAACCGAGGAAAGTTTGAAGCTATTGAAAAAGATGTTCGAACTAGAAAAATAAATCCTTGAAAAAGACCCTTCGCATAGGTACCCGAAACAGCCCCCTAGCTCTATGGCAGGCAGAAACCGTTCAAAGGCAATTGGAGCAGCAAGGCTATCAAACCCTTTTGGTGCCTATCACCTCCACAGGTGATTTGGAGTTGGATACACCCCTATACGAATTGGGCATCACTGGCATCTTTACCAAAACATTGGATATTGCCATGCTGAACGGCCAAATAGATATCGCCGTTCACAGCATGAAAGACGTCCCAACCCTATTACCTAAAGGCATTGTTCAAACCGCGGTATTGGAACGCGCCGAGACAGAGGACGTTCTCATTCCTAAAGGAACCACCGACTTTAAAAAAGCCTGTACTATCGCTACCGGTAGTTTGCGAAGAAAAGCTCAATGGCTGAATAAATTCCCACATCATACGGTGGTCGGACTTCGAGGCAATGTAAATACTCGTTTGAAAAAACTAGGGGAAAACAATTGGGCAGGTGCTGTTTTTGCCAAAGCGGGTTTGTCTCGCGTCGATTTGCTGCCTTCCGATGCCATTTCTCTTGATTGGATGATTCCTGCACCGGCACAAGGTGCCATGGTGGTGGTGGCATTGGAAGAAGACACTTATTCCATTGCGGCCACTTCAAAATTAAACCATATACCCTCCGAAATCTGTACCCGCGTTGAAAGGGAATTCTTGAGGGTTTTGGAAGGTGGCTGTACTGCCCCAATTGGCGCTTTGGCAGCCATAAACAATGACATTCTAAGATTTAAAGGCGTACTGCTGTCCCTAGATGGATCCAAAAAACTGGATGTAGAAGAGGTATGTCCGCTCAAGGAAATAGAAGGGTTTGGTAAAAAATGTGCCGAAAAATTATTGCAGAAGGGTGGTCACGAGCTTATGGATGAAATTCGACGGGATCTTTAATTATGAAGACAGTCCTATCGACAAAAAAGTTACTGGCCCATCAAAAGGAATTACTACTAAATAGTGGTTTACACTTTGTGGAATACGACGCCATCCAAATCGATTTTATCCCTTTTGAATGCCCAAAGGAGATAGACTATGCCTTGGTAAGCAGCAAAAATGCTGCTCGGTCACTTATTCAGAAGCACATACAGGTTAATAACTTTTATTGTGTAGGAGACAAAACAAAAACGCTGTTGGAGGAAAATGGTCAAAATGTGATAAAATCAGCCAAAAATGCCAAAGAATTGGGTGATTTTATTCAAAAAGAGCACGAAAATGATCCGATTTTCTTTTTTTGTGGAAATCTAAGAAGGGACGAGCTGCCTTCCATGCTACATAATGCATCCATTCCTTTTCGGGAAGTTATCACCTATCACACCCACCTG
>CAZOSF010000065.1:0-5183 GCA_964582415.1 uncultured Alteromonas sp. | reverse complement strand
GTAGAACGCCCCCCTGTTTGGATGATGCGTCAGGCAGGACGTTATCTTCCGGAATTCATGGCACTCAAAGACAAGTACGACTTCTTCACCAGATGCCAAACTCCTGAATTAGCAAGCGAAATAACAGTACAACCCATTCGAAGGTATGGGATGGATGCCGCTATTCTATTCAGCGATATATTGGTCGTGCCCCAAGCCATGAATATTGAGGTAGAAATGAAAGCTGGTGTAGGCCCCTGGTTACCCAATCCGATTCGCACCCAACGGGACTTGGATCAGGTAATTGTTCCCGATATCCATGAAAGCCTGGGCTACGTATTGGAGGCTATTACCATGACCAAGGAAAAACTCAAAGACGAAATACCGCTTATCGGTTTTGCGGGAAGCCCTTGGACCATTCTATGTTACTGCGTGGAAGGTCAAGGGTCCAAAAATTTCGCCAAGGCCAAGGAACTCTGCTTTACACACCCTGAAATCGCCCATACGCTGCTTCAAAAAATTACCAACACCACCATCGCTTACTTAAAGGAAAAAGTAAAGGCTGGGGTTAACGCCGTTCAGGTTTTCGATAGTTGGGGAGGGATGCTATCGCCTACCGATTATCAAGAATTCAGCTGGCAATACATTCAGCAAATCATCGATGCCCTGAAAGAGGAAACCTATGTGATTGCTTTTGGGAAGGGATGTTGGTTTGCCCTCGATACCATGGCAAAAAGTGGTGCTTCTGCTATAGGAGTGGATTGGACATGCTCTCCGGAAATGGCGCGAAAACTTACTGGAGGTACGATTACATTGCAAGGCAATTTCGATCCCTCCAGATTGTTGAGCCCTCCCTCCGATATCAAAAAAATGGTCACCCAAATGATTCGGGAATTCGGAAAAGATCGGTATGTCGTGAATTTAGGACATGGTATCCTACCAAATGTGCCCTTGGAAAATGCCGGTGCCTTCGTGGAAGCTGTAAAAGAATATCGCGAGGAATGAATTTATGGCGAAGCATACGAAAAATCGATTGGTTCCATTTAATGGGATTCGGTTGGCTGTTACTTAAACACCCCTTCCTCGTTTATCCAATCTACAGAGCCACCCAGAAGACCCTTTCAGTCTCCGGCAAACTCTACGGAAAGGCCCATTTTAAAAACGGACCGGCCAATGCGTTTCGACATGCCTTTTGGAATGTCCTTATTTGTAAGGCTATTTATCGACGACACAAGGATGCTAAGGCCGCAACAGACTATTGCGAGGCAGTTGTTAACTACTATGAAAAGTCCACCAAAAACCTACCCTTGGATCATTCCATGGACTATCATAACAACCAAATTGGAAGAAAGGTGTTTTTGGAATATTTGGACAAAAATGAGCAAAAATTGATTGAAATTCTTCAAAATATGGCAAAAAATGCCAAAAAAGTAATTAAGGCGGAGGATTTTACAAATCACCAAGATTCCCTAGTTTATCTCCAGGAGGATATCATTGCAGGAATCTTGCCCAAAGAACAAACCCAATGATCAAAGAGCGATTTGTAGCATATATTAGAAATCTTCAGGATAGGATTACCAGTGCATTAGAAGAAATTGATGGTACTGCAGCCTTCCATGAAGACCTATGGGAACGTCCCGAAGGAGGCGGGGGAAGAACTCGTGTCATCCAGGACGGATCGGTTTTCGAAAAAGGCGGGGTAAATATCAGCGAGGTGTATGGCAAACTACCGAAGAGCATGCAGGATTATTTCGGAGTTGGAGATGTCGACTTCTTCGCTTGTGGCTTGAGCTTGGTAATACATCCAAAAAACCCTTTTGTGCCAACCGTCCACGCCAATTGGCGGTATTTTGAAATGTATAATGCCGAAGGCGCTGTAGTGGATAGTTGGTTTGGAGGAGGGCAAGACCTCACCCCCTATTATTTATTTGAAGAAGATGCCGAACATTTTCATCAAGTGTGTAAAAGGGTTTGTGACAACCATCATTCCAATTTCTACCAAGAATACAAAGAAAAGTGTGACCACTATTTCTACAATAGCCATCGGGGGGAAGCCCGCGGGATCGGTGGCCTTTTTTTCGATTATCTCCGGAAAGACAGTCCTCTTTCCATGGAAGGATGGTATGATTTTGTCACCGAAGTCGGGAATAGCTTTTTGGAAGCCTATTTGCCTATTGTGAAACGTCGCAAGGAAATCCCTTATGGCGACAACCATCGGGAATGGCAAGAAATTCGTCGCGGCCGTTATGTGGAATTCAATCTAGTACACGACAAAGGCACCCTATTCGGACTGCGCACCAATGGAAGAATCGAAAGTATTTTGATGAGTCTTCCACCCCATGTGCAATGGCGCTACGACCATCACCCAGAGCCTGGAAGCCCAGAGGCAAGACTCTTGGAGGTCCTTAAAAATCGAAAGGAATGGATCTCCTAAAACATTCAACGTTTAACATTCAACATTCAACACCATGTATCCATTAAGAAGAAACCGAAGGTTACGACAATCAGAAGCAATTAGAAGTCTTGTGCGTGAAACTATCATTAGCCCCAACGATTTTATCGTTCCACTCTTTGTGGTGGAGGGCAAAGGCGTTCGAGAAGAAATCGCCTCTATGCCCAATTACTATCGCTTGAGCCTTGATAATTTGGCAAAAGAAGTAAAGGAATTATGGTCTTTGGGTTTGAAAAGCGTTTTGTTATTCGTGAAGGTTCCCGATGCCCTGAAGGACAATAAAGGAACGGAGGCAGTAAATCCACAGGGCCTGATGCAACGCGCCATTCAAACGGTAAAACAGGCAGTTCCTGAAATGCTAGTGATGACCGATGTCGCATTGGATCCTTATTCGATTTTTGGGCATGATGGGATTGTGGAAAATGGTAAAATTTTGAATGATGAAACAGTGGATGTCTTAGCCGATATGAGTATTTCCCATGCAGAAGCCGGGGCCGATTTTGTAGCTCCTAGTGATATGATGGACGGACGTATTCTCTCTATTCGTGAAGCTTTGGATGATGAAGGGTATATCGAAACGGGCATTTTGAGCTATAGTGCTAAATACGCCTCTGCCTTCTACGGTCCCTTTCGGGATGCCCTCGACAGTGCTCCGGTAGATGCCATAAATATTCCAAAGGATAAGAAAACCTATCAGATGGATCCCGCTAATCGGGACGAAGCCATTCGTGAAACAGAAATGGACATTGAAGAAGGGGCCGACATCGTGATGGTAAAGCCCGGTTTATGCTATTTAGACATTGTTCGTGAGATTCGTAATACGGTGGATGTACCTGTAGCAGTCTATCAAGTGAGTGGCGAATATGCCATGATCAAGGCCGCAGCTGAAAAAGGTTGGCTGGATCACGATGCTGTTATGATGGAGCAATTGGTGGCCATAAAAAGAGCAGGCGCCCAGCTCATTGCAAGTTATTTCGCAAAAGATGCCGCAAAGCTGATTTCTTGAATCTAGGGCTACCAATCTACCCAATTTAGGGTGTCATTTTCAAGAGAAATTTTACCTTTAAGGAAATTTGAAGCATGACGCTACTCATTCTTTACGCCCTCTTGTCGATTTTCTTCTCGTTCCTTTGCTCTGTATTGGAGGCGGCACTTTTGAGTTTTACGCCTACTTATATCAAAATGAAGAAACAACAGGGGAAGCACTATGCCACGGTGCTATCCAAGATGAAAAAGGATATCGACAAGCCCTTGATTGCCATCCTTACGATCAATACGATCGCTCATACCGTTGGAGCAATTTTGGTGGGAGTGGAAGCCGAAAAACTCCCCTATAAGGTAGAGATTTTAGGAGTGAATATTGTCGGGATTGTGTCGGCCATCATGACGTTATTGATTTTAGTGGTTTCGGAAATCATTCCAAAAACAATCGGGGCAACCTATTGGAAAAATTTAGGCGGATTTACCGCAAGGGGAATGCAAATCATGATATTCCCATTAAAATACACGGGGCTCCTATGGTTGCTCAATCAGGTAACCAACCTTATTGGAAGTTCCGCCCACGTGAGTACTATCAGTCGTGAGGAGTTTATCGCCATGACAGATGCTGCACATCAAGAAGGCGTTTTTGAAGAAAATGAAGGTGAAGTCATTAAAAATCTATTGGTTTTTAAAAGTATCGCAGCCAAGGATGTCATGACACCGTCTCCCGTTGTGGTTATGGAGGACGAAAACACCACCTTGGAAAAGTTCCACAGCGAGCATAAAAACTTAACCTTTTCAAGAATCCCGGTCTACAGCGAAAAGCCTTATAACATCACAGGCTTTGTGTTGAAGGATGAGATTTTGGAAGAAATCGTGGAACACCGTGGAAATAAAACCCTCAAAGATCTTAGAAGGGATATCGCTGTCATCGATAGTTTGGAACCCATCCCAGAAATATTCAATGCTTTCCTCAGACAACGCAATCATATCGCTTTGGTAGTGGATGAATTTGGTAATACTATAGGGATCGTCACCATGGAAGACATTATTGAAACCCTTTTAGGATTGGAAATCATGGATGAAAGTGACTCCATTGAAGACATGCAGTTGGCGGCCAGGAAGAACTGGGAACGCAGGGCCAAAAGAATGGGAATCCACCTTCATGATGACGAGGATTTATAGCTGCCAATTGTCTTCCCGACAAGTTTCTTTTCAAGCATTGCGAATCTGCTTCCGAAGTTGTAATTTGAAACTAAATTTATACTGTCCTATTTACTATTGAAATTACAAACAGCATTTTTGGAAACTCCACTGGGCCCACTCAAAATTACAGGGACAAAAGAGGGTTTGGAATCTGTTGGTTTTATTGATGAAATTCCAGAAAATACATCTGCTGATTCCTGTTTGACAATGGCCGTAAAGCAATTAAAGGAGTACTTTGAGGGAACCCGAAAGGAATTTCAAATTCCCTTGAATCCTGAGGGCACCCCTTTTCAAAAAAAAGTATGGAAACTTTTAGAAACCATCCCTTTTGGAAATACGCAATCGTATCAAGATATCGCTAATACTTTAGGTGACCCCAAGGTGATTCGTGCCGCTGCTTCAGCCAATGGCAAAAACCCAATTGCAATTATCATACCTTGTCATCGAGTCATTGGCAGTGATGGTTCATTGACGGGCTATGCTGGCGGTCTTCATAGAAAAAAATGGTTGCTGGAACATGAAAACCCCGTAAAACAAGGGGTATTATTTTAATACATCGAGTTTA
>CAZOSF010000064.1:5662-13729 GCA_964582415.1 uncultured Alteromonas sp. | reverse complement strand
ATTTTATCCAATTGTTCCCGGTAGCGGGCAATATTTTCTTCCGTTGTTTTTCTGGGGTGTTGACCCGTTTGAATCGCATACTGTTCAGCAGGCAATCCAAAAGAGTCATACCCCTGGGGATGCAGAACGTTGAAGCCTTTGTGTCGTTTATAGCGCGCATAGATATCGCTGGCAATGTATCCCAGCGGATGCCCTACATGCAGTCCTGCCCCAGAGGGATAGGGAAACATATCCAAAACATAATATTTTGGCTTTTCACTATGGTTTTCCGCTTTGAAGGTTTGATTTTGGGACCAATAGTCTTGCCACTTTTTTTCAATTTCGTTGAAATGGTACTTGCTCATCGTAATTGCTTCCGTTGTAGGGCCTAGCTTCATTGTTAGGCAGGCGCAAATTTACGCCTATTGTACGAAAGAGAAAAGTTTCATCGTTAGGTATTACAGTAGTAAAAATCCTTGTATTTTTACCAAAACAACTTGCCCCCATGGCCACTACGTTCGAAAAATACCAAAAACGCCGACTTATTTCCTCTTATTTCTCGGTAGTGATCAGTATTTCACTGGTCCTATTTCTGTTGGGATTATTGGGGTTGTTAGTATTGAACACCAAGAAAGTGGCCGATCATTTTAAGGAGCAAATTGCACTCACTGTGTATTTGAAGGATACTGCAAAGCAGGTGGAAATCGATCAACTGCAACAAAGCTTGGCCTTAGCAGAGTACACCAAATCGGCCACCTTTGTCTCCAAAGAGCAGGCAGCAGAGGAGCACAGTGCCACCATTGGTGAAAATTTTATGGAGTTCCTTGGCTACAATCCACTGCAAAACAGCATTGATGTGTATTTGTTCGCCGACTATGTTTCGCCCAGTAAATTGGAGGAAATACAAGGGGAAATTATGACCAAGGACTTTGTAGACGAAGTAGTTTATGATAAGCCCCTCATCGTTTTGTTGAACGACAACATCAAGAAAATCAGTTTTTGGGTCTTGGTAATCAGTGCGGTTTTCCTTTTTATTGCCGTACTTCTTATCAACAGTTCCATCCGACTCTCGGTCTACGCGAAACGGTTTACCATCAAAACCATGCAGATGGTGGGAGCCACGAAAAGTTTTATCCGTAGGCCCTTTATTTGGAAAAGTATGAAGCTTGGGATTCTAGGATCTGTTTTGGCCATAATTGGCATTGCTGTGGTATTATACTACTTAGACCGTTACTTTCCACAATTAGGATTAATGAATGATACGATTTTGGTAGGAGGCCTATTTTTGTTCGTCTTCTTAATGGGACTTGTTATCACTTGGTTAAGCACTTATTTTGCCACCCAGCGATTTCTCAATTTAAGAACCGATGACCTCTACTACTAATTAATTACGTACCTTTCGCACCGCAATTCAATTCATCATGGGAGAGCAAAAAAGAAAAGAAGAAGCCAAAGACAAAGCGTTCGTATTTGAGAAGAAAAATTATGTTTTCATGCTCATTGGCGCTGCCTTTATCGCCTTAGGTTTTATTCTTATGGCAGGGGGAGGAAGCGACGATCCAACGGTTTTCAATCCAGAAATCTATAACTGGCGACGTATCCGATTGGCCCCGACGTTGGTACTTATTGGATTTGCTGTTGAAGTGTATGCCATCCTGTTGAATCCTACAAAAAACGACTAGCCCATGACTATTTGGGAAGCCGGCCTCTTGGGCGTTATTCAAGGACTTACCGAATTTTTACCTGTTTCTTCCAGTGGTCATTTGGAACTAGGAAAGGCCCTTTTAGGAGATAACTCTGTACCCGAGGAGAGTCTGTTGTTTACCGTGGTGCTTCATTTCGCGACTGCTTTGAGCACACTTGTGGTATTTCGTAAAGATGTTTATTTACTGTTGGCTGGATTGTTTCAATTCAAATGGAATGAGGAGACCGAGTTCTCGTTGAAAATCATTCTTTCGATGATTCCAGCAGTTGTGGTTGGTTTGTTTTTTGAAGAGGAATTGGAGGCATTATTCGGCGGCAAGGTGTTGCTCGTAGGATGCATGCTATTGGTAACCGCCCTTTTGCTTTTTATGGCCGACCGCGCCAAGCATACCGGCAAGAAAGTAACCTTTGGAAACGCCTTTATAATCGGAATTTCCCAGGCTATCGCTATGCTACCGGGAATCTCACGAAGTGGTGCTACGATTTCTACTTCGGTTTTATTGGGAAATGACAAAAGTAAAGCGGCCCGTTTTTCTTTCTTGATGGTGGTTCCCCTTATTTTGGGAAAAATCGCAAAGGATATTTTGAGTGGTGACCTAAGCTATGAAACCGCTCATTTTCCAACCCTCACGGTGGGCTTCATCACCGCATTTGTTTCTGGGCTTCTAGCCTGTACTTGGATGATCAAATTGGTGCGAAAATCGAAACTCAAATGGTTTGCCCTCTATTGCGCTATTGTGGGTAGTATCGCCATTGTCGTTAGTATTGCAGTATGATCGGAGAAACATATAAAGAAGGCCAAATCTTACTCATCGACAAACCCTTGGAATGGACCTCTTTTCAGGTAGTCAATAAGGTTAGGTGGTTGATTCGCAAGCGTTTTGGCATCAAAAAAATCAAAGTGGGACATGCTGGAACGTTAGACCCATTGGCGACCGGATTATTGATACTCTGCACGGGAAAGTTCACAAAGAAAATTGAGGAATACCAAGCACAGGAAAAGGAATATACAGGAACTTTTACCTTAGGTGCAACGACTCCTAGTTATGACCTAGAAACGGAAGTAGACCAAACCTTTGACGTTTCTGGATTAACCGAATCTCAAATCAATAAAGCTACGGACCATTTTTTGGGTGAAATCGACCAGCAACCCCCTATCTTCTCTGCTATCAAAAAAGAGGGTAAACGACTGTATGAAATGGCTCGAAAAGGGCAGGAGGTGGAGATTCCTTCCCGAAAAATACACATCTTCGAATTTGAGCTAACGCGTATTGATCTTCCTGAGGTTGATTTCCGGGTAGTTTGTTCCAAAGGAACCTACATCCGATCCTTGGCGCATGACTTTGGAAAGGTTTTGAATAATGGTGCTTACCTTTCTGCTTTGCGCAGAACAAGAATTGGAACTTTTTCTGT
This sequence comes from uncultured Alteromonas sp., assembly GCA_964582415.1. Taxonomy (GTDB): domain Bacteria; phylum Bacteroidota; class Bacteroidia; order Flavobacteriales; family Flavobacteriaceae; genus CAZOSF01. Next base: position 10,633 of record CAZOSF010000064.1, on the reverse strand, counting down.
TTCTGAAGCACAGTCGATTGAAACCTTTGAAGCAAGCTTACCTTTACTTGAGCAATAAAATCCCCCTATTTATCTGTTCACCAAAACGTTAAGGCAATACTAATTTTATTAGATTTGAAGGTATTTTCTGAAGAATTTCGGTACTTGCAACCATGAATTTCAATTATTCATACAGAGCCTTTCTCATTACCAGTCTATTGGTCGGCAACCTTATTTTGCTGTTGGTTTCGGTAAAATTGCAAAAACGGGTGGGGCCCGAACAAGCAGAGGCGACCCCGATAGAATACATCGAGATGCTTCCAGAAGATTTGGAGGAACTTGCCATGGCCGACCAGGAAGAAATGGAAATCAAGACGAATACCGCCTACAATGAAGCCGAAAAATTCATCAGTGAAATAGAGAATGGTCGAAATGCCGAATTTAATGAGTCGGAGGATTTAACGGAAGAGGTCAATTTTGGAGCTGAATCGAATGACATCGATTTCAGTAAGGCACAACAGGCATTGGAAGAAGCCAAGGAGAAATTGGAGGAGTCTGCGGCTATGAAAGAAAAACGCACCACTGAGGGTGTCAACCGGAAAACCACCATCACCTATAATCTGAAAGATCGAAATGCCTTGGAGCTTCCCAACCCGGTTTACACTTGTGATGCAGGTGGGAAAATAGTTATCAGTATCGTAGTAGATGCCTTAGGGAAAATTCAAAAAGCTACCTATAATCCTACGCTTTCGACCACTACTAATGGTTGTCTTATTGATGCTGCCCTGGAATATACACAGCATTCCCGATTTACAACCAAACACGATCGTGAGCGACAGCTGGGTACCATCACCTACTTATTTCCTGGTCAGGAATAAATCGTATCTTTCCGTAAAAGACCTTCGATGAAAAACCGATGTCCCTGGTGCGGGGAAGATCCTTTGTATGTTCAGTATCATGATGAAGAATGGGGGGTTCCTGTTCGTGATGATGCATTGCTTTTTGAATTTCTCACCTTGGAAACTTTTCAAGCCGGACTTAGCTGGATAACCGTATTGCGGAAACGAGAGCAATTCCGGAATGCTTTTGACAATTTTGACTATCAAAAAATCGCCCAATACGGAGAGCGAAAGTTAGACGAACTCATTCAAAACCCTGGGATCATTCGAAATAAATTGAAGATAAAAGCGACGATCTCCAATGCACAGGCCTTCATGAAAATCCAGCAAGAGTTTGGAAGTTTCAGTGAGTACATCTGGGATTTTGTAGACGGCAAGCCCATCAGAAACACCTACCAATCCCTTTCAGAATTACCCGCCAACACCCCATTAAGTGATACCATCAGCAAGGATCTAAAAAAACGAGGATTTAAATTTGTGGGTACTACTGTTATTTATGCCCATATGCAGGCAACGGGTATGGTGAACGATCACCTTACCTCTTGTTTTAGGCATACGGAGGTTTAAAGCTTGACAACCGTTCGATTTACCGAACCAAACTCCCCTTCAAAACGTACAAAAAGTGTCCCTTGCCAACTAGGATTCAAACCAAGGCTTAGGATACCGTTTGCTGTTTGAACTTCCGAGGTAAATAACTGCTGACCTAATACATTGTAAATACTCACATCAACAGTGCCTTCGATCTGATTTAGGTGAAAATTCACCGTTCCAAAGGTTGGATTGGGATAGGCTCCGGAAATTTGTTGTTCCGCCCACTCGTTCGACGATAGACTTCCAACATTGATAGTCCAATATCCTTCGGGTGCTACCAAAGGTCGTGTATGAATTTTACCGGAATTAGCTTCCGCCTCGATATAATATTCCACATTTACCGACGTGTTGGGCATAGTAACTTCCACCGTCCAATTATCGTCACTCACGAAACTCATTGGCTCCTCGGCATAGTTAGTGTCACCTTCCTCCCTCCAAAATAAAGAAGCTGCAGAAATTCCAGAAACATGTTTTATCAAGGCATCAAACGTCACGGTAGCACCCGCATTCGCCTCGTCTACTGGTTGATGCACAATCAGCAAGGGATCGTTTACACCCACCGTATGCGTAATACAATGGATAGCACCAAGGAGGGCAATTAAATTTTCCCCTGGATTGTCTACATCTATCCCGACGATATTGTACCCAGGCAACATTTCTTCCCATTGCGCTAAGGCAGGGTCATCTACCTCTGGACGATACGTCGGGACCAAAACGGTTCCATTGATAAAAGTGGCATTAGTATAGGTTCGATAACTCCCTCCGGTGTCGGGATAACTCCCTGTCGTACTCGGAGGCGCTGGAATCCATTTCACCTTGTAGGGTGTACCGAAATAGGAATTAAAGTTTGAAAGCACATATTCTATATTTGCTTCAATTTGCGGACCGTCGGCCACACCTTCAGGGTATTCACTAACTAAAAGTGTTTCTTCATCCAATAGTTTCATGTGCATATCGATATGATGAATGACATCATACGGCAGGGTTTGCATTTTGATGTAACGATCGATTCCCATGTAGGCATTCATGATGGCATCTATTTCTGCTTCGGTTTTTGGGGTCACTCCATAGGGATTTCCCGCTTCGTTTTCGTTTAAAATTAGGCGCGAAGCAAAAGCGGTTCCCATGCCATCACTCATAAAATTACCTCCAGTATTTACCAAATCATTGGTTCCTGAATTGGTAATGTAAATGGGAGACCCAACTAGGGCGGCATGGGCAGAAGGCATGACGTCATCGTTTGGCCGTGGACGGTTGTAAATCCAATCCACAATAGCACGCTCCCCTACATCATCGCTGTATATCGTATTTGGACCGTAATCCCGAATCCAGATACTATCCCAAGGTTCATTCATAAAAATAACATTGGTAAGATCAATCCCATTAGAAGTTAGGTAGCTTGCTACTGAACTTTCATTCTGGGTAGTTATGATTACTTTACACTCTTGTACCGCAGCTGCCACAATCTGTCTAAGGATATTCGGGTAATTTGGGTTCCAAGTAATCACGACATATTCTACTTCTTCCCATTCGGCCATGGTGCGAACAGGGCCTTCCGGTGGATCCGTAACCAATGTGCCTCGGAATTGAAAATCACTGATAATGGTTTTCTCATGCTCGGTGAGTTGTTTCGGCAAAATTTCTTGACCGAAGGATGTATTCAACGAGAGTATTGTGATTCCGAATAATGCTAAGCGATAAAAGAGTTTCATACTTTGGGTGAATTTAATTGCAATATACATAAAATCGTAGCTTTCATTTGAGGGGTGTTATTTGAGAAACTCCAAAAACTCTTCCCTTGAAATTTCTTCAGCACCCAGACTTGCAAGGTGTTCCGTATACAATTGGCAATCGATCAGTCGGTAGTGCCGTTTCAACAAGGTATACACCCAAAACACAAACCCCACCTTGGAGGCGTCAGATACCTTACTAAACATACTCTCTCCACAGAAAATCTTATAATCGGGAAGATCAATCCCGTACAATCCACCTACCAATGCTTTATTTTTCCACACTTCTACAGAATGGGCATACCCTAATTGATGAAGTTGGCTATAGGCTTCAATCATTTCTGGTCCGATCCAAGTACCGCGTTGTCCCTTCCGTTGAATCCGTGCGCAATGGGTTATTACTTCTTCGAATTGTTCGTTTACCGTCACTTTGAATTCCTGTTTACGTATCGTTTTACTTAAACTTTTCGATACTTTCAGTCGGTCCGGAAATAAGACCATTCTTGGGTCTGGACTCCACCAAAGAATAGGTTCCCCCGATTCAAACCAAGGAAAGATTCCCGAGTGGTATGCCAACAATAAGCGTTGAGGTGATAAATCACCGCCCACGGCCAACAACCCCTCTTCTCCAGCGGTGGAAGCTTCTGGAAACCATAATTCACTAGTGAGATAAACCATTGAAGATCAACTTTTAATGTTGTTAAAATTGGGTTTTACCTTTGAAAATTCCTCCTTATTTTGCATTTTTAATAGCTTGTTTGACACTTGCTAAACTATTTGTTCATCATTGTTATTATTTGAATCGTCAAATAAGTACCTAACCCAAAACTAACCTCGTTTGTAGCTCAAGCGAGGTTATTTTATTACCACAATAGAAGTCCGATGAGAAAAACGGCACTCCCAACGAACATCAATAATAAGGTGTACGGAAGGATCTGATTGGCTTTTAGTTTGGTAATACCCAAAAGGGGTAATGCCCAAAAAGGTTGAAGCATATTGGTAATCTGATCTCCATAGGCTAAGGCCATTATGGCTTTATTAAGGGGCACTCCCAGTTGCATAGCAGATTCTACCACTATAGGACCTTGTACCGCCCATTGCCCCCCTCCACTGGGAACAAAAATATTTACCAAACCTGCACTTAAGAACGTGAATAATGGTAGCGTTGTTTCGTTTGCAATGGACACAAAAAAATCGGAAATCAAAATTACCATACCACTTTCCCTCATGATTCCCATAATCCCAAAGTAGAGTGGGAATTGGATAAGAATCCCGGAAGTTCCTTTTATAGCCTCCTCCAAAGCGCTTAAAAAATTGGAAAACGATCCATGAAGAATAAGCGCCAATCCCAACATAAAGAAGTTAAGCATGTTAGGCGTTACAATGTAATGCGCCAGTTCGTTGGAATATTGATAGAAAAAAGCCACCAGGATAATCCCACCAAACCCGATTCCAAAATACTTGGAATGATCGATACGTTCCGCTCCTTGAATAGGCCCATCATCCTTCAAAGGACCCTGATAAATGGGCAAATTCGTTTTTGTTACTGGAGCCGACTTCCCCAAATACTTCAGAAAAAGAGGAAGCACTACCAATAGTACGCTAAACATCACCAGATTGGGTACGCTGAAAACCGTTTCGCTATAGGGAATTAAATCGGGCAGCTGTGCCACGGACGAAGGATCTAAAATACCTTCCATAAAACTAGTTAGGTGACCACTTTCACTCACCTTCGCAGGGGCAGATCCACTAATACCTCCATGCCATATCAT
>CAZOSF010000064.1:0-5562 GCA_964582415.1 uncultured Alteromonas sp. | reverse complement strand
CACTTTCACTCACCTTCGCAGGGGCAGATCCACTAATACCTCCATGCCATATCATCAAACCACCATAACCAGCAGCACCGACCAGCGGGTAATTGATTTGAAAACCTCTTTCCTGTGCAGCCTCGGCAACCTTTCTTGCCATGATAGCTCCAAAGATGAGTCCCAATCCCCAGTTGAAAAATGATACGAGCAGTGTCGTAAAACTTACCAGTACTACAGCGTTTTGCGTGTTGGACACCCACGAGGTAAGTGCAATTATCATTCGGTTTAAGGGTTTGGTAAGCACTAGGATATGGCCCAGTACCAATATCAACATCATTTGGTAGGCAAATACCAAAAGGGCGTTGCTCCAAACACCGGATTCCCAAAAGGACAGCACTTGCAAGAAATGGCTTCCCGACTCTGGCGCAGGGGTAAGCATCAGTGCCATGGCCATGGTAAACAAGGTAAGCAAAATGGCTATGGCAAAAGGAGACGGTAAAAATCGCCTAAAGACAACTTCGATGGTTTGGGCTAGCTTCATGTATTAAAAATAAAAAATCCCACGCGAAGTGGGATATAGTTTTTAGAAGGGGAGATCGTCATGATCGTCATCCTCATATTCCGAAATAGGCTCGAATGCATCCTCCGGTGGCATGGGAGGCATATCGGGTGATGCTCCGGCCGCTATATTTTCAACACGCCACCCTTGAATAGAGTTGAAATATTTGGTTTCCCCTTGTGGATTTACCCACTCCCTTCCTCTCAGGTTGATACTTACCTTTACTTGTTGTCCTACCTGATACGAATCCAAAATACTGGTTTTATCCTGAACGAATTCGATCAACAAATCCTGTGGGTATTGCTCTTCGGTAGTTAGTACCATTTCTCTCTTTCGAAACCCATTGCTACCATAGGTACGGGTTTCATCAATCATTTTAATTCTTCCTTGAATTTCCATATTCCTGCGTTCTAATTATTAACTAATACTTTCCAAGCCTCGGCAATCTTGTCTTGCTCCAATAACTCATGCGCCCTTTTGTGCACTGTTTCTTCGGCACTCACCTTGCCCTCCGGCAGTGTTTCTACATTGCCCAATCGCCCAAGGTCGTTTCCGGTTAGGATACGACTCTCACGAATTTCCATTGGCAAAGCATCTACTCCAATTCCGAGGGTTCTGAGAGGCTTTTCAACCTCGAACATTCCAGCATTGGCACGTGTATACCAATTCCCTCCCATTCGGGCAACGGCATCAATTTTTAACGGATCGATTTTACCTTCATTATCAAGAATGGCCTCATCGATGTGCAATTTGAGTACCTCGCAAATTACGAGATGTCCCGCTCCACCTTCAGTCCCCAAGGCAATAATATCATTCACCCTACATTCCATCTGAACAGGGGCTTCCTTGACCCTCGGAGGCTTTACTATAACCGATGGCTCTTCCGTAAAACCGGCTTTCACAAATTCGTTTACTCCTTTGGGATATTCTGTGGAAGAAAGGCTCATCTGCTGCACCATCGCATAGTTCACAATATTTACTACAACCTCTTTGGTTTCCTCAACATTCTCCAAGGTGTGCTTCACCGTATTGGAAGTCACTCTTCTTGCAGGTGAAAAGACCAAGATGGGTGGATTCGCACTGAAGACATTGAAGAAACTGTAGGGAGAAAGATTTACATTTCCCTTTGCATCCACTGTACTTGCAAAGCATATCGGTCTTGGTGCAACCGAGGCCAATAAATAGGAGTGCAATTCTGGTGTTGAAATAGATTTCGGGTCGATATGCAACATGGTTACAAATGTATAGGAATCTGTGAAGGGGTAAAAATTTGCTTCTACAATAATATTAACAGATTTGCATTATATTTAAAATGAAATTCCCTCGCATGACGAATAAAGGAAACCTCACCCGATGGCTGTTTGTTTTGGCCTCTATAATTATTGTAGGACTCATCTTATGGAACACCTACCAATTCTTCACCCAGCTCAAAGAGAACGAAAGAAACAAAATGACTATTTGGGCAGCGGCTTTTGAGGAATTTCAACAAGTGGGTCTTTCCAATGATGACTGGAACAGTAAGTTAATTCTCGATATCCTTCAATCCAATACCACTACTCCGATGATACTTCATACTTTGAAAGAAGATAAGTATGACGTGAATAATATGGACCCATCTGTGTTGAATGACACTATTCAAAGAGCTAAACTTATCGAGCAGTTTACTTCGGAATACACCCCCATTGAAGTGAAATACCGTGATGAGGTTCTCCAGATTATCTATTACGGCAATTCGCCTATCATTAATAAAATCAAATACTATCCTGCGGCGCTAATCGTCATAATATTGCTCTTTTTTCTAGCGGTCTACTTTTTCTTCCAAACTTCAAAATCGGCAGAGCAGAACAAATTATGGGCGGGAATGGCCAAGGAAACGGCCCATCAAATCGGAACGCCCCTATCTTCCTTGGTGGGTTGGACAGAAATATTAAGGACCGAAAATGTGAATCCGGAATACATCATAGAAATTGAAAAGGATATTACACGATTGAAAATGATTACCGATCGTTTTTCGAAAATTGGATCGGTACCCAATTTGGAAACAGAAGACTTGGTTAAGGTAACTCGTGAATCGTTCGAATACTTAAAAAATCGAACTTCTAAACTTATCGATTTTGAATTGAAGGTGCCAAATGAAACGATTCCCGTATATTTGAATGCTCAACTTTATGGTTGGACGATTGAAAATCTGGTGAAAAATGGAATTGATGCCATGCGGGGCCAGGGCAGTATCAGTATCGAAATTCAAACCCACGGAAAACGTGCTTCGGTATTGGTAAGCGATACTGGAAAAGGCATTTCCAAGAAAGATTTTAAAAAGATTTTTCAACCAGGTTTCACCACCAAAAAACGAGGTTGGGGATTGGGTCTTTCCTTGGCAAAGCGTATTATTGAGGGCTACCATAACGGAAAGATTCAAGTTTTAAGAAGTACAAAAAACGAAGGAACCACCATTGAAATACAAATTCCGTTGATTCAGTGATGGAGACAAAAAAGCATTTACTACATAGCGCCCGCATTAGTAACAACTGTCCTGAGTGTTTTCAGACCGACGGACTTGAGTTTTCATTTTCACAAGACGAAAAGGAAACACAACTGTTTAAAAAAGCAAGCACCAAAATTGAGGAAGTCCTTTATTGCCATAATTGCAATTCCGTAGTTTACCCGGTAAATTGGAATGATGATATTGAACGGGTGTATCAATACCATAAAAAACAAGCCAAACCATTTAGCGCTTCCTATAAGTTAAAGCCATTGGCCTATTTGATTATTGTTGTGGATATTATTGTGCTTGCAGCAATTATCTACCTACTTACAAATCCCTAGAGATTATTGGCAATTTCACTGGCCAAAGCAGTAAATTCTGAAGCATCCATGGAAACCTTGTGCTGGAAGGTCATGTCCTTCATTGCATTGATGGGAATTAGGTGGACATGAACGTGAGGTACTTCCAATCCAATCACCGCAACCCCAATACGCTCACAGGGCACCGTTTTCTCAAGTGCCTTTGCTACTTTTCTTGAAAACTTCATCAAGGCGACATAGTGGCCTTCTTCCATGTCGAAAATCCTATTGATTTCCTCCTTGGGAACACAAAGGGTATGACCTTTCGCATTCGGATTGATATCCAAAAACGCTATAAAGTTATCATCCTCGGCCACTTTGTGGCAAGGAATCTCTCCGTTGATGATTTTTGTAAAAATGGAAGCCATATCAGTCTCGGCTTATTTCAAGAATGTCAAATTTCATAGTACCATTCGGCACCTGTATTTCGGCTACATCCCCTACTTCTTTACCCAACAATCCTTTACCGATAGGAGAATCCACCGATATCTTTCCGCTTTTCAAATCGGCTTCACTTTGGGCGACCAATTTGTAAGTCATCTGCATACCATTCGCCTGGTTTTTGATTTTTACCGTCGAATGTACCAATACTTTGGAGGTATCCAACTGTGATTCATCAATCAATCGGGCATTGGCCAAAGTTTCTTCCAATTTAGATATACGCAGCTCAAGAAGGCCTTGTGCTTCTTTCGCCGCATCATATTCAGCATTTTCACTCAAATCCCCTTTATCCCTTGCATCCGCAATGGCCTGAGAGGCTTTTGGACGTTCCACATCCTTCAGCTGGTTCAGCTCGTCCCGTAATTTCTTTAATCCTTCTGCAGTGTAGTAAGATACTTTACTCATAACATCATCGTTTAATATAAAAAATCATCCCCAGTATTCCATTGCTCATAAAGGCGTGTCTTTTGGGAATGAAAAAATCCCATGCGCGACGGGATTGATAACAAAGATACAAAAAAAATAACTCATGAAGGATTTTTGTACCTTCGCACAACTATTTTCAATGCTATGAAACGCCTTTCTCTGATTTTATTTCTTTCCCTGTTTTTAGGGGCTTGTGGGAACAATGACGACGACAATATCAACGACAATAACCCCTATATCAATCCTCCTCCGATAAGTCTGAGTCTCAACTTAAATTTGCCGGAATATAACCCTTTGCGTTTCCCAGGAAATTCGGTGGTATTATTCAATCAAGGAATTAGGGGCATCATCGTTTATAACGTTAATAACAGCCTATATACGGCCTTCGACCTTACCGATCCCAACCATACGCCCAGCAGTTGTTCTAAAATGACAGTGGAAGGTATTATCGCCTCTTGCCCCTGCGGCGATGGAAATTCTTATGACATCGTCACGGGGCAGCATCAAAATAATGAGAACGCCTACCCCATGCTCCTATACCGCATTCAACGCAGCGGTGATGTCATTACCATTACAAATTAAAAAGCGAGCGTTGCTCCTACCAAAAAATTAAACTTTGCTTGAGGATAGTAGCCTGCTCCTTCAATGGTAGTTATCGCATTTGGATCACTCCAAGTATCATCATAGGTATAGAAATACCCATTCGAAACATATTCCACGTTGAAGAGGTTATTCAACAAAGCAGACAAGGTAAGACTTTTCCCAAATGGCAATTTTGAAATCGTATAATTAAGATTTAAATCATTGATGAAATACGCCTCCAGTAAGGATGTCTCACTGTCGATATTGCCCATATATTGTTCCCCTACATACTTCGACAACAAAGCGATCTGGAACTTTTCATTTGGACGAAACTCTAACATATTCCCAGCTATAACAGAAGGTGAATAGGAGATATCTGTATTCCCCAAGTTGACAAGTACCCCATCAATGGAAGCAATAAAATCGACATTTTTATTTTGGCTAATTGCGATGTTCGGACGAAGATTCCATTGTTTCCCAATTGGAATATAGGCATCCAGCTCCAATCCCAGACGATAACTTTGCCCGCTGGTTGCTCTGATGGGAGCCCCAACATCATCCAAAGCACCTGTCAGCACCAATTGGTCGCGATAGTCCATAAAGTAAACGTTGCTATTGACTTGGAATTTTCCGTTGTTATAGCGCCAACCCAATTCATAATCGTCCAACTTCTCTGGGGTGAATATTCCTTCTTCAAAATCGCTTCTTCGCGGTTCTCTATTGGCACG
>CAZOSF010000063.1:10513-13783 GCA_964582415.1 uncultured Alteromonas sp. | reverse complement strand
GTCCCCTAATAATGAAACCTTTTTTAGTGCAACTGCCCAAAATGCTCTTATTTTGCAGCAAAGGATTTTTATGAATTACCTCTCGGTAGAACAGGTTGCCAAATCGTATGGAGAACGCCTTTTGTTCCGCGATATTTCCTTCGGAATCAATGAAGGTCAAAAGATTGGCTTTGTAGCCAAAAATGGCACAGGAAAAACCTCATTGCTCAATATCCTTTCAGGAAAGGATACGCCAGACGAAGGGCGTGTGGTTTTCCGAAAAGGACTAAATGTAGCCTTTATCGACCAGGATCCAGAGTTGGACCCACAACTCACCGTGGAAGAAACCATATTTTCAAAGGAAAAACCCATTTTAAAGGTAATCGAAGCCTATGAAAAGGCCTTACAGCATCCCGAGGATACCGAGGCGTATCAAAAGGCTTTCGACGCCATGGATGCCCATCACGCTTGGGATTTCGAGACCTTTTACAAGCAAACCTTGTTCAAACTGAATCTGGAAGACCTGCACCAAAAGGTGGCTACACTTTCTGGAGGACAAAAAAAGCGCTTGGCCCTAGCCAATGCCCTTCTTTCCCAACCCGATTTGTTGGTTATGGACGAACCTACCAACCACCTAGACCTCGATATGATCGAGTGGCTGGAAGGATTCTTCGCAAAGGAAAACATCACCCTTTTCATGGTGACGCACGACCGCTATTTCTTGGAACGGGTCTGCAACGAAATCATCGAACTGGATGAAGGCAAGCTCTACACATACAAAGGCAATTATGCCTATTTCCTGGAAAAAAGGGAGGCCCGCATCGAAAACTTCGAAACAGAAACTGCTAAAGCCAAGCAATTGTTCAAAAAGGAATTGGATTGGATGCGACGACAACCCAAGGCCCGAACGACCAAAAGCAAAAGTAGAATCGACGACTTTCATGAAATAAAAGCCCGTGCCCACCAACGCCGAAAGGATCATGAAGTCCAACTGGAACTCAATATGGAACGCCTGGGCACCAAAGTGGTGGAACTCCATAATATTTCCAAATCATTCGATAAAACACCTTTGTTCGATACCTTCTCCTATAATTTTCAAAGAGGGGAACGATTGGGTATTATTGGAAAAAACGGTACCGGGAAATCCACCTTTTTGAATATCCTTACCGGCGCCCTATCTCCAGACTCGGGAAAGGTTGTTATTGGGGAAACCGTTCAATTTGGCTATTACACCCAAAAAGGAATTGAGGCTAAGGAAGGTCAAAAAGTCATCGAGGTGGTTCGCGAATTTGGAGATTATATCCCACTTAAAAAAGGACGCCAGATATCGGCCGGGCAACTGTTGGAACGTTTTCTATTCGATCGTAAGAAACAGTACGACTATGTGGAGAAATTAAGTGGAGGTGAGAAAAAGCGCCTCTACCTATGCACCGTACTGATTCAAAATCCAAATTTCCTGATTCTCGACGAGCCTACGAACGACCTCGATATCGTCACCCTAAATGTTTTGGAACAGTTCCTATTGGATTTCCCTGGGTGTCTGATTGTGGTCTCCCACGACCGCTATTTCATGGACAAGATTGTAGATCACCTCTTTGTTTTCAATGGGGATGGCAGCATTACCGATTTCCCAGGAAATTATACAGATTACAGGGTGTATGAAGATAGCAGTCCGAAAGTAAGCGATGCGAGCGAATCCAAACCCAAAGGCCATTGGAAGCGGGACGATCAGAAGGCCAAACTGAGTTATTTGGAGCAGAAGGAGTACAAGAAGCTGGAAAAAGATATCGCAAAATTGGAACAGGAAAAAGCAGAACTGGAAAATAAGTTTGCCACCGCGGGCTGGGACGGCACTGAAATCGACAAACAATCGATAAAGTTGCAGGAGCTTATCAATACCATTGAAGAACTCACCGAGCGATGGTTTGAGCTAAGTGCAAAGCTGGAATAATTAGAATTACGGATGTCAGGTCGAGTGAATTGCCTCAGGCAATTTGTATCGAGACCCTTTGAGTCTATAATGGTTCTCGAACTGCATCAAAAAAGAAAGATTTAAATTGGTTGTAACTTTGTCCCCCCGAGCGGAGTCGAGGGGTTCAATTAGGTCTCGACTCCGCTCGACCAGACAATAATCAGTGCTACATCAAATCAGGACATACCTCCACTTCCTCCTCCACTCCACCAACCAGCATGGGGTGCACTCTCCTTTTGTGTATGATTTGGTTACAAAATGCTTTTACGATAAACGACATTATGAAAAATATACCGTTTTGGATGCTCATAGGAAGGCCTTGTTGAAGGATACCAGAAGTATTCACGTGAAAGACTTTGGCGCGGGTTCCCGCGTATTCAAAACGGACGAACGAGCAATACAATCTATTGCAAAACATGTGGGAAGTACTCCCAAGCTTCAGTATTTGCTATATCGACTTGCACAATACTTCCATCCCAAACAAATACTGGAACTGGGTACTTCTTTGGGCATGGGAACGCTAGCCATGACACTTGGTGCTTCAAAAGGAATTCTAACTTCCCTTGAAGGTTGCCCAGAAACCGCTAGGACGGCAAGAGAATATATGGAGGCCTATTCGCTGAAGCCAAAAATAGTTACCACAGAATTTATCGATTTCTTAAAAGTAGATGAAGCGGAATATGACATGGTGTATGTGGACGGCCACCATAATTACGAGGCTACCCTAAATTATTTTAATATCCTATTGGGTAAAGTAAATAGCAACAGTCTTATCATTTTCGATGACATTCACTGGAGCCAAGAAATGACCGATGCCTGGAATGAAATCGTGAAACATCCCAATGTTACAGTGAGTATCGACACCTTTCATTGGGGACTGGTATTCTTCCGTAAAGAGCAACCCAAGCAGCATTTTCGAATTCGATTGTAACATCCGGCAGGATGACAAGACTTATGTTTAAAAATTAGGTAACTTGCAATTCCATATTCCAATCCATGAGCACCGTTATCAAAATTAGAGGCATACGAAGAGATTTCCCTCTCGGACAAGAAGTTGTGAAAGTTCTGAAAGGTATCGATTTGGATATCGAGAAAGGGGAATATGTTGCCCTGATGGGCCCTTCAGGTTCCGGAAAATCGACTCTTATGAACATCCTAGGCTGTTTGGATACTCCTACAGATGGCACCTATGAATTGAATGGGATTGATGTGAGTAGTATGACCGATGACGAATTGGCCGAAATTCGAAACAAAGAAATCGGCTTCGTCTTTCAAACCTTTAATCTATTGCCAAGAACCACTGCCTTAAATAATGTCGC
>CAZOSF010000063.1:0-10413 GCA_964582415.1 uncultured Alteromonas sp. | reverse complement strand
ACTATGATCGTTTGGGTAGGCATCGCTTTTATTATGCTCATTGTAGTGATGTGGAATAATCACCGCGTTAGCAAGAGTCGACGGGATCGTGGCAAACGGAACTTTCGGCAGAGTTACTATGAAAAACGAAAAAAGGAAAAATGAAAATCTACACTAAGACGGGAGACGCAGGAACCACTTCTCTTTTCGGAGGTACCCGCGTACCAAAACATCATATTCGAATAGAATCCTATGGCACCGTTGATGAGCTGAACTCTTGTATCGGCTTGGTAAGGGACCAAGATATCAATCCCCATTACAAAACCATTTTGATTAAAATTCAGGATCGCTTGTTTACTTTGGGGGCCATTCTTGCCACCGACCCGAAAAAAGCAACGTTAAAAAGTGGAAAAGAGCGCCTTAATATTCCTAAGATAAAGGAGGCCGATATTGAATTATTGGAAAAAGAAATGGACGCCATGGATAGTGAATTACCTCCCATGACGCATTTTGTTCTTCCTGGTGGTCACACTACGGTGTCATATTGTCATATAGCACGTACTGTTTGCCGTCGGGCCGAGCGTCTATCCACCTATTTACACGAACAAGAACCTGTCGAGGCCCTTGTTTTGATGTATTTAAATCGCCTCTCCGACTATCTCTTTGTACTGGCACGGAAATTGTCACATGACTTGCAAGCCGAGGAAATCCAATGGATTCCCGAAAAGCTGTAATATACCGATATTTATAAATACATATGATTGATTATCAGTATATTATATATGTTCTTTAAAATATTGACGAAATAAGTTCAAAATTTCTTGACTTTTTCTGTTAAAAATTTATTTTTGCAAAAAATTAAACCCTAATTCTGTTATGTACTGGACATTAGAATTGGCATCTTATTTAAGCGATGCCCCCTGGCCTGCCACCAAAGATGAATTGATCGATTATGCCATCAGAACTGGTGCACCATTGGAAGTGGTTGAGAATCTACAGGCGATAGAAGACGAAGGAGATTCTTACGATTCCATTGAGGAAATCTGGCAGGATTACCCCACAGACGAAGATTATCTGTGGAACGAAGACGAGTATTAAAAGACAAATAAATTAAATTAAGAAAAAGTCTCAACCCGTAAGGGTTTGAGACTTTTTTGTTGCTACGTAGACCAACAGCATATAAAGCGTTAAACCCCTTGAATTTCTGGTTTTTTTACACTTTTTTTGCTACACTTTTCACTAAGACCATACTACCTAGCCGAAATAATATTATCACATGGGACTATTAGATAGCGTATTAAAAGTATTTGTAGGCGACAAATCCAAAAAAGACCTTAGCGAGATTCAACCCCTCGTTAACGAAATAAAAAAGTTTGAAGCCTCTATGGCCGCACTCACTTTGGATGAGTTGCGTGCTAAATCGGATGCCTTCCGACAACGAATCAAAGACGACCAAAAGGACGTTCAAAACCGCATCGATTCCCTCGAGAAAGAGGCAGAAGCGATGGAAGATATCGATAAAAAGGAAGAAATCTATAATGAAATAGATAAGTTAAAGGACGAGCGCTACGAGATAGAATGCAAAACCCTTGATGCTATTCTTCCGGAAGCCTTCGCTGTGGTAAAAGAAACCGCAAAGCGTTTCTTGGAGAATGAATCCCTTACTGTTACGGCCACTCCTTTCGACCGTGAATTGTCGGGTTCTAAAGACTATGTAACCTTAGAGGGTGACAAAGCCATCTGGAGCAACTCCTGGGATGCAGCCGGTAAAGAGGTAACCTGGGACATGGTGCATTACGACGTACAGCTTGTTGGAGGTATTGCCCTACACCAAGGCAAGGTGGCAGAGATGCAGACTGGGGAAGGTAAAACATTGGTGGCAACCTTACCCGTGTACTTGAATGCCCTTGCTGGAAATGGCGTGCACCTGGTAACCGTTAACGATTATCTTGCCAAAAGGGATAGCGCCTGGATGGGCCCTATCTTTGAGTTCCATGGTTTGAGTGTGGACTGTATCGATTTGCACCAACCGAACTCTCCTGAGCGTCGAAGAGCCTATGAGGCAGATATCACCTACGGAACTAACAACGAGTTTGGTTTCGATTACCTGAGGGACAATATGGCCCACTCCCCCAACGATTTGGTACAACGACCTCACCATTTCGCCATCGTGGATGAGGTGGATAGTGTATTGATCGATGACGCCCGTACCCCGTTGATCATCTCCGGACCAGTACCACAAGGCGACCGTCATGAATTCAATGAACTTAAACCGAAGATTCAGAGCATCGTTGATGTTCAACGTAAATATCTTACTGGGGTTCTTGCCGAAGCTAAAAAATTAATCGCTGAAGGGGATACAAAAGAAGGAGGTTTCCAATTGCTTCGCGTGTATCGTGGACTTCCAAAAAATAATGCCCTTATTAAATTCCTATCTGAAGAAGGGGTGAAACAAATTCTTCAGAAAACGGAAAACTTCTATATGCAGGACAACAACCGGGAGATGCCTAAGGTGGATGCCGAGTTGTATTTTGTGATTGATGAAAAGAACAATCAGATCGAGCTCACCGATAAAGGGGTGAATTTCCTTTCTGGGGAAGACGACCCAAATTTCTTCGTGATGCCCGAAATCGGAACGGAACTAGCCAAAATTGAATCCCAAGGCCTTTCCGCCGAAAAAGAAGCAGAACTAAAAGAAGTATTATTCCGAGACTTCTCCGTTAAGAG
This sequence comes from uncultured Alteromonas sp., assembly GCA_964582415.1. Taxonomy (GTDB): domain Bacteria; phylum Bacteroidota; class Bacteroidia; order Flavobacteriales; family Flavobacteriaceae; genus CAZOSF01. The sequence continues at coordinate 7,707 of CAZOSF010000063.1, read as the reverse complement.
TGAGCGTATTCACACCATGAACCAGCTCTTGAAGGCGTATACCTTGTTCGAAAAAGATACCCAATATGTGGTTATGGATAATAAGGTTATGATCGTTGACGAACAAACCGGCCGTATCATGGACGGTCGTCGCTACAGTGACGGTTTGCACCAAGCCATCGAAGCCAAGGAGAACGTAAAAGTAGAAGCAGCAACACAAACCTTTGCTACCATTACCTTACAGAACTACTTCCGTATGTACAGAAAACTTTCCGGTATGACGGGTACTGCGGTAACGGAAGCAGGGGAGCTTTGGGAAATCTACAAGTTGGATGTGATGGAAATCCCAACCAACCGACCCATTGCCCGTGATGACCGAGAAGATAAAATTTACAAGACCAAGCGTGAAAAATACAATGCCGTAATTGATGAGGTGGTAGATTTGTCAAAAGCAGGACGCCCCGTATTGATCGGTACTACCTCGGTGGAAATCTCCGAATTATTGAGTCGAATGTTAAGTATCCGAAACATTCCTCACAATGTATTGAACGCCAAACTACACAAAAAAGAAGCCGATATCGTAGCCGAAGCCGGTAAAAGTGGCGTGGTAACGATCGCCACCAACATGGCGGGGCGTGGTACCGACATCAAGCTATCTGCCGAAGTGAAAAAGGCAGGGGGTCTGGCCATCATCGGTACGGAACGTCACGACTCCCGTCGTGTCGACCGTCAGTTACGTGGTCGTAGTGGTCGTCAAGGAGACCCAGGTAGCTCTCAATTCTATGTTTCCTTGGAAGACAACTTGATGCGTTTATTTGGTAGTGAGCGTATCGCTAAGATGATGGACCGATTGGGATTAAAGGAAGGGGAAGTGATTCAGCACTCCATGATTTCAAAATCCATTGAACGTGCCCAGAAGAAAGTAGAGGAAAACAACTTTGGTATTCGTAAACGACTCTTGGAGTATGACGACGTGATGAATGCCCAAAGAGAGGTAGTATACAAACGACGCTATCATGCCCTATTTGGGGAACGTCTTCGCGTGGATATTGCCAATATGATTTACGATACCACTGAAGTTATCGTGGCTACCAACAAAGGTGCCCAAGATTATAAAAACTTCGAATTCGAGTTGATCCGTTATTTCAGCATGAGCTCACCACTCACCCAATCCGAATTCGAAAAAATGGGTGAAAAGGAAATAGCGGGTAAAGTGTACAAAGCGGCCTACCACCATTATCAAGAGAAGATGGCCCGCAATGCGGAAATCGCCTTCCCTGTGATTAAGAATGTATTCGAAAATCAAGGAGATCGCTTCAAAAGAATCTTGGTGCCCTTTACCGATGGCGTGAAGACCTTAAACGTTGCCACCGATTTGGAGAAAGCCTATGAGTCTAATGGTAAGCAATTGATTCAGGATTTCGAAAAGAATATCACACTTGCCATCATCGACGATGCTTGGAAAAACCATCTCCGAAAAATGGACGAGTTGAAACAAAGCGTTCAGTTGGCGGTGCACGAACAGAAAGATCCTTTGCTGATCTATAAATTCGAGGCTTTTGAGTTGTTCAAAGAGATGATTGAAAAGGTGAATAAGGAAGTGCTTTCCTTCCTGTTCAAGGGAGAATTACCTCAGGAAAATCAGGAGCAAATCCGCGAGGCACGTCTGAGTCGTCCGAAAGAAAAACTCAGCGAGCAGAAGGAAGAGATCCCGAACATGGACGAACGTGCGGCACAGTCCCGTGCGGCAGGTAATACCCAACCGCAGCAGCAGGTGACAGAGACGATCGTTCGTGAGCGTCCGAAGATCAACCGGAACGACAAGGTCACCATTAAAAATGTGATGTCCGGGGAAAACAAAACGGTAAAATACAAGCAGGCCATCCCACTTTTGGATAAAGGGGAATGGGTTTTGGTTGATGAATAAAAAAAATCCCGAGCGAGCTGCTCGGGATTTTTTTTTAACCGTAATTCTTATCTATCAACTTTTTCAAGAACGGTATCTGTAGTAAAAAGAGGGCCATGAATCCAATGGCATACACTGCTGTTTTCGGCAATTGAATTTCTTTAAAGGGACTGCGCCATTCTACTCCTTCCAATAGTGAAAAGGAATCGGAGGGAATTAAATTAGTGGCAGGATTCCAATAGAGCCATATTAATGCTGCTCCGAAAAGGGTCCCGATCACCACCCAGGCTCCTTTTGAAATCAACGGTTGGAATTGTGTAGCGCTGTTTTTTGCGATTACCCGCACCATCACTTTGTTGGTGAAATCGGGCGAAGGGGCATCCATAGGAAGTTCCTTCATCCAGTTCCTTAATTGCGTGTCTTTTTCGTTAAATGGCTTTTCCATTGTTATCGGTATATTCTGGAAGCACGTAATGCTTAAGCACTGCATACAAACGCTTACGGCTTCGGTACAATTTTATTTTCACGTTATCTTCACTCAATTCGGTAATTGAAGCAATTTCTTTAATCGATAGGTCTTCGAAATAAAAGAAGCTTATCAGTGCCGCCTCTTCTTCCCCCAAGGCAGCAATACTTTTCTGAAGATAAGCATTCCTTTCCTGGAGCTCCATATAATTCAAGGCATTATCAATGGCATCCGAATCACCTTCGGTAACGTCATCCACTATTTCCAAGGTACGACTTCGATTATTTTTTCGGACCCTATCCAACGCCTTTCTGTAAACGATACTATACAGCCAACTGGAAAATTTGGACTCCCCCCGATACGTACTCAGTGCCTCAAACGCTTTCAAAAAACTATCCTGTGACACTTCCTCTGCCTCTTCACGAACTTTCACGATACGCAGTGCCAACGTAAACACAAACTGCTGATACCGATCCACCAATTGTGAAAAGGCCTGCGTATTCCCATTCAAGGTTTCGCTTACAAGGTAATGGTCGGTGATGGTTGTCATTTATTCTAAGACGTACCTTTTAGTAAATTGGTTACACCGCCTCCCTATTAAATTTATTGAAAAAAATTGTAACCAAATTGAAACAAGTTCCGTCCTAATAGCAAAACGAACAGTTAGTAACCTTTAAAACCAAAAAAATCATGGGATCAGAAGTAATTGTAGTACCCATTATGTTCGGAGTCATCTTCGGAATCTTTTATCTGTATATCTCCGCCCGTAATAAAGAGCGATTGGCATTAATCGAAAAAGGAGCAGATGCCTCCATTTTTTATGCAAAGGATCGAAAAGCCACTCCAATCTGGAAGGTTTTGGTGATCAATGTCGCCTTGTTATTAATGGGTATCGGATTGGGAATTTTCCTTGGAGGACTGTTTACCGACGTTATGGGAATGGAAGAAGAAATTGCCATGCCGGGAACCATATTGTTTATGGCCGGTCTGGGACTCTTAGGAGGATTTTTCCTTACGAAGAAATGGAACGAAGACGCTTAAAGCACGTATTCTCTCCATCATTGCAAAACCATTTTGAAGTTCGCCCACTTCAGAATGGTTTTTTTATTGCATTGAAATATTACTATAGTTGGCGGTAATGGTGATGGATCTACCGGAATTACCACTCTTATGGTACCCTTTTAAAAGCCTTCGATCGAAATTTTTTGTTTCATCAAGCGTCAACTTTACTTTGGGTTCGAATCGGGATTTCTTGCCGTTGTAATAAAAATCGAATGCCGTATTGGGCAACTTCAAGGAAGCATCGGTGTTTTCCAACACCACATCCAGACTTTGAAAACCATCGGCGATTCTTGAGATAAACAAATTGCCAAACGAACCGGACAAAACCCCTTTCGTTCTAAATTCATTGATAGTTACATCGCTTGAATTAGACTGTAAGTTGATATTTTTCACGCTGTTCAATCTGCAATCTTCCACATAATTTACCTGCAGTGAACCATCATGCCATACGTTAACATATACAGGGGCATAAGAAGCATTGATGAGGGTGTTTCCCCCATCAATGCTATTGGCTGTTAATGTTGTATAGTTCAAATTCGCCTTCATATCATAGGCGTTGGCCATTCTCAATTCACCATATTTCACGGTAACATCGGTCTTGGTCCCTTTAGGCATACGAATAATGATGGTTTTGTTCGACTTCCCGCTGAAGTGAGCACTGTTTTCTCCTTGGAAGATGTAGGTCTTATTCCCCTTTTCATCGGTAATCACTTTCTTGGTGTGATTTCCTCCTTCTTCTTCAAATTTTTTAGCCCATTCTTCGGCATTTTTCTCAAATTCTTCGGCCCATTTTTCCATATCCTTTCCAAATTCCTCCCCCCATTTCTCCATGTCTTTGCCGAATTTTTCACCAAATTCTTCTCCCCATTTCTCCATGTCCTTTCCAAACTTCTCACCGAATTCTTCACCCCAGGCTTCCATCTTTTTACCGAATTCTTCGCCCCAGGCTTCCATACGCTTCTCGAAATCAGGTCCGAATTTTTCCTCGAATTTCTTTCCGAATTCTTCCCCCCAATTCTCCATCACTTTTTCGAAATCGTTCGCCCATTTGTCAACATCGGCCAACCATCGGTCTACTTCTCGCACAGAAACATTTGTACCATACTTTTTATTTAGCTTGGCTACATAGGCTTTCTTGTCTTTCTCGTATTCATCCTGATCGAAATTCATCGAATTCTTATCTCCAATATGGAAATTCTTATAACCATCCTTATGCTTTATCGTTGGACTTGCTTCCGTAAAAGGCCAATGTGGAATACCTTCAAAATCGGGCACATCAGGCACATCAAAATTGAAATCGAAGTTGAAATCTGGTAAGTTCTCGGGGGTCGGAATATTCCCCAATGCCTTCAAGGATTCTAAAGACTTCAGGGCATCAAGTCCAGCTAAAGCAGCAAATCCTTCGCCATAAGCACTGGCATGGGAAGTAATTTCCACTTTTTTACTGTTTCCAACTACGTTCAAATCCCAATTTTCAAAGATTTCCTTTTTTTGCTCTTTGGAGAGGTTTTCACCCTCCACAAAAGCTTCCACTTCTACCTCATCTTTATCCCAAGTTTCAAAAATCACATTGGTATAAGAGGTGTTCACTTTCACCACAAGGTCTTTTGAGGCATCGAAACGTTCTTTGTAACGTTCCTGTCCAAAAAGTGTGGTTACCGAAAGTACTACTATCCCTAAAAGGATACTAGGCTTGCATATCGCTAATCGTTTCATTTTCTAAGCTTTTTAGTTCGTTCAATTTGTTTTTCAGTTTGAACAGCAGTTCCAAACGTAATTGCAAATTCTCGATCAAAGCGGTGATGGTTGCCTCACTGGGCCCCACTTCGTTCAATTCGGTATTCAGGGCTTGGTAGGCCTTATCCAATTCCTCTAACCGAAGTAAATAACCGTTAATGAGTTCTTCATTTTCCGGGTTTCGTTCTAAGGAAGCCAATTGTAAATTGATTCCGTTGATATAAAATTGTTCTACTTTCTTCAAATCGGGTGACAAATCCCCAAGTGAAATCATGTTATTGGTTGCCGGTTCTACCTCTTGGGTAGTAACAATCTGAGGATCTACATCCGATGTATTTAAGGACTGGTATCCAAAATATCCGATGCCCAAAAAGACTACGACCATAGCTGCAATTCGAAGCCAGAAAAAGGAGGAGTTTTTACCTTTTTCCTCTGCGAACGTCGCCTCCAACCGTTTCGAAAAACGATCTTCATGTCCCTCGGACAATCTAGGCCCGCTAGGTTGATACCCTTTCATCAATTCTCTAAGATCCTGTGCCATTTCTAAGGTATTTTAATTGTTCTTGTATTTTTTTCTTTGCCCGGTGAAGATAGGTTCTGGAGGCTGTTTCGGTAATCTCCATGACTTCTGAAATTTCCTGGTGATCATAGCCTTCCAGTAGGAAAAGTTTGGCTACGGTACCATAGGGTTCTTTCAATTCGTCTATGGTCTTCACTACCTCCTGAACCGTCGTTTCATCCGGTACTTCCCATCCACCTTCGTCCTGAACTTCAAGGGTCCGCTCATCGATCTCCGTTTTCTGCATCTTGTTGGCTTTGATGGCATCCAAACAAGTATTCACTACGATTCTTTTGAGCCAGGCGCCGAAGCTAACCTCACCTTCAAACTGATGCAGTTTTTTGAAAGCTTTTATAAATGCTTCCTGAAGGGCGTCTTCGGCAGCCGCATAATCCTTCATATACCTGTGAGCGACTATAAACATACCATCGCAATACTGTTGGTATAGGGCCAACTGCGCTTTTCGATTGTTTTGTTTACACTGCTCAACCAGTAATAGATCGGACAAAATGATGGTTTTTTTGGTTGCTGTTCGGTCTAAAGACGACGCAAAAAAGTGGATGTTGCAAAGTTCCATGAATTTATAAAAAAAGTAATAACTTCCCATCATGGCAAAGAGGGAAAAACAAGATTCCGCCTTAGAGGAAAAGGCTGGGGTACCACAACCCCCCAACACCATGGGAAAGACTACGGAGCGTATTAAAGCACAACGCAAAAAAACGCCTACGGTAGAGGAACTTACCCATGATATCCTTTTGGGAAAATCGGCTGCATTGAGTCGAGGGATTACCTTGATTGAAAGTACAGCGCCGAAGCACCAAGAAAAAGCACGTTTGCTCATCAAAAATTGCCTACCCCACGCCAACCAATCGGTTCGTATCGGAATTACAGGGGTTCCTGGAGTTGGTAAAAGCACCTTTATTGAAAGTTTTGGGACACTTCTAACCTCCTTGGGAAGAAAGGTGGCCGTTCTGGCAGTCGATCCAAGCAGTTCCTTAAGTAAGGGCAGCATCTTGGGAGATAAAACCCGTATGGAAGAATTGGTAAAAAATCCGAACGCCTATATCCGTCCCTCGGCCAGTGGTGATTCTTTGGGAGGGGTAGCCCGTAAAACCAGAGAGGCGATTATCTTGTGTGAAGCAGCAGGATACGATACCATAATTATAGAAACTGTTGGGGTCGGACAAAGTGAGACGGCCGTTCATGGGATGACCGATTTCTTTTTATTGCTGAAGTTGGCGGGTGCTGGGGATGAATTACAGGGGATTAAGCGGGGGATAATGGAAATGGCAGATACCATCGTTATTAATAAAGCCGATGGAGAAAATATTAAGGCAGCCCAACGCGCCCAGACAGAATTCAATAGAGCCTTGCATCTTTATCCTGAAAAAGAAAGTGGATGGACTCCTAAGGTGCTTACTTGTTCTTCACTCACTAATGAAGGAATACAAGAAGTGTTTCAAGTAACCCAAGACTACTTTAAACGCACCAAAGAAAATGGATTTTTTCAGAAACGGCGTCGGGAGCAGAATAAGTTTTGGTTGTTGCAGACGATCGAAAATAGGCTGAAATCCGACTTTTTCTCTCAATCGAAAGTTAAAAAGGAACTGGAACGGCAATTGAGTCTTTTGGACAAGAATGAAACAACTCCTTTTGAAGCTGCCGATATTCTACTGGGTATGGCTACATAAAATTCTTTTGGAACCATGCTACCTGAGCTTCTAATCCTTCCTTTAAGCTGGTTTGCGGATTATAATCCAATAATCGACGTGCCTTGTCGATATTGGCACAGGTGCGTGACTGATCTCCAGGTCGCGGCGGTTTCGATTCCAAGGTGATTTTCTTACCTAGTATTTCTTCAACAGTAGCAATTCCAGTTGCAGTGGAATTTTCTTCCTCTGTCCCTAAATTGAAAATCTCCCCATCACAAATATTTTCCTTTCCAAAGACACTCACAATCCCATCCACGATATCCTGAACATAGGTAAAGCTTCGTAA
>CAZOSF010000062.1:8125-13962 GCA_964582415.1 uncultured Alteromonas sp. | reverse complement strand
TAATTTCTAATTGCCAATTGCCAATTGCTAATTGTCAATCCGATCTAGTTCCTCCTGCAATGCACTCTTCGTTTTTCGTTTCGACTTGGAAGCTTCCCCAAAATTATAGGTGAGTCCAGCACCGAAGCGCATGCCGTCACCGATATAATTCCCGTCCAGATTAATACCTCCGTAATCGGAAGTATAGGGGTAATACACCGAGGTTCCTAAAATATCATTCCCAGTAATTCGCAATTGGAGTTTTTTGTTGAAAAAGTCCTTTCGAACACCGAAATCTAGATTATAGGTACCCGAAATATACACAGAACCTCTCCATATCCATTTACTCTGCTGATAAAAACTAACATCCATTGTAATGTCCCAAGGCAATTTTAAATTGTTCTGAATTCTGTAATTCCAGAGCCAGGCGGTAAGGTCGATAACAGTGCCTTCCACGTCCCCATCAAATTTCTGTATCGAGGCATTGCCAAACAAAAGTACATTCCAGGTGTTTTGAATCACATCGAAGGAAAAACTGCTCGAAGCTCCATAGTTATAGGATTTCTGCATATTCCTCGGAATGATTTGCGAAGACTCGTCCCCTGTGATTTCTACAATACGGGCAAAGAAATCGGTGGTTTTACTGTAGAACAGGGTGAGTAAGAATTTCGACTTGTATGCATAACTCATCTGATAGTTCATCACGTAATTCGGATTCAGAAAAGGGTTTCCTTTCCATACCACCAACTGACTGTTGGGATATTCGAACGGATTCAAGTCTTGATAGTTCGGGCGAGTGATGCGTCGGCCCAAGTTAGCGGACAAGGTGTTGTCTTCGTTCCATTTGTAGGTGAGTCCGAAATTGGGAAAGTAATCGGTATAGTTCCGTTTCACATCCTTGTTTTCAATATCAACATCACTTAACAATTGCCCTCGAGAGGAGGTATTCTCTACTCGAAACCCTCCGTTAGCAATCCATTGCTCCCCCAAATTCCAATTCAAATTCACATACCCCGCCGTAACGTTTTCCGTGTAATTGAAATCATTGCTTTTGGTATTGTCAAAGATGGGTTGTCCGTTTTCAAAATTGAAAAACGCAAAAGTGTTTTGGGTTTTTACATGGGCATATTTCACTCCAGCCGTTAAGGTAATCGACTCCCAACTCTTTTCATAATCGGTTTTGGCCGACCAAAGATTGATTTGCGTATCCGAATCGAAGGCCGTGTCGTTCTTTTCGATGATCGTAACGCCATCGGGTGCGAAATAGGTATTGGGTTGAAACGTATCCGAAGTGCTGTCATAGGAACCGGCACTAACGTTGGTCGTTAGATTGGCCGAATCGCTGAGGGTCCAAAGATGGAAAGCGTTCCCAAGGATATTGGAGGAATTTCCGTCCCGAATGGATTGGGACACCAATAACTGCTGGAATTCAAAAGGATCATTTTGGTAGATGTTCGTCCAGCTATTGAGCTCGTTATTGGTAGTGTTGAAGATTCCTCGAGTGCTGAGTCCTACGTAATGGTTGTCATTCAATTGGGCCTCGGCTCCCAATCCAAGATTCCATCCCTTTCTGATTTGAAAATCTCGAGAGTATAGCTTTAGATAGACATTGTTTTGAATCTTTCTGTCGTCGAAGCGTTCGGGATAATTGTTGTACGATTGGGTGGCATCGAGATTGAACTTCCATTTTCCCAGTCCGTAATTAAGACTGAGATTGTTGTTATAACGATACTTCTCCCCTTTGGTAAAGCTGGAAGTAGCATTTCCGTTAAATCCAGTGGATACGGCTTTCTTTAAACGGATATCGATAATCCCCCCTGTTCCTTCCGCATCGTATTTGGAGGAAGGATTGGTGATGATTTCAATGGAATCGATTACATCCGAACTCAAACTTTGAAGAAAGTTCACCAAATCGGCCCCAGAGAGTCGGGATTGTACCCCATTCAGATATACCTGCACATTGCTTTTACCCAAAAGGTTGATGGAATTATCCAAATCGATAGTAACGCCGGGGGCTTGGCGCAGTACATCCAAGCCATTGGAGCCCGAGGCGCTCGGACTACTGGAAACATTAAAAACCACCTTATCGGGTTTCACTTCTATGATTTCCTTTTTCTTGGTGATTACGACCTCCTCGAGGCTATTGGTCACTCGTTTAAGGGTGATGGTGGGTAATGTCTTCACCTCGTTCTCTGCTATGGCAAAGGGTTGGGAGCGATAGGTTTCGTATTCCATATGATCTATCTGGAGCACATAGGTTCCAGGATCAATATTTGGAATACGAAAGGTGCCTTCTGGAGTGGTAATGGTACTTTTCACAAAAGTAGCTCCTTGGAATAGTGAAAGGGTGGCCAAGTCGATGGGATGTTGTTCTTCATTCAGAACAGTTCCCAAGAGGGCATTCCATTCCGAAGAAGTTAGTTCTTGGGCCATACTACCATAAGAACTAAAAAGCAGAACACCCATCCCCAATAGGGTGCGTATGTGTTTAAACATTTGGTTGTAGTTAGTTGATGCCGTTTCCAAGAAAAGGCTAAGGAAAGGTACGCAAAATATTTATCTATGAATGAGGAGGTTACTCTATAACCTCCTCAATAAGCACTAACTAACGTTTTTTTGATAAAAAATTCAATCTATTCGGAGTCGAAGATGCCAACGAATTCGTTGCCGTTGGAATGTTTGAATCCGCGGTACATGCCTCGGGTAGTAAAGGGCAACACAATGGCACCAGAACGATCTATTCCGATCAGACCTCCTCGTCCCCCCATCTTAGGAATTTCCTGAAGCAATATTTTTCTGGCAGCCTCTTCCAAAGAAACGTTGGCATACTTCATCATGGAAGAAATCTCATGTGCGACTACTTTCCTTATAAAATATTCTCCGTATCCAGTACAGGAAATGGCACATGTTTCATTATTCGCATAGGTACCGGTACCGATAAGCGGACTATCCCCTATGCGGCCATACTTTTTATTGACCATGCCTCCGGTAGAGGTGCCGGCCGCCAAATTTCCTTTCTTATCCAGGGCTACAGCACCCACGGTTCCAAATTTTTGTCCTTCCCCTTCATCGTGATCCAAACTGAGAACATCCTTTTCCAGGGCGCGTAACCATTGTTGTCGTCGGTCGTCGGTCTCGAAATACGACTGGGGTTTTATTTCCAATTTCTTCATTTTGGCAAATTCCAATGCCTTTTCCCCACTAATCAGCACATGGTCCCCTTGTTTTAAAACAGCGTGTGCTAGCAGTATTGGATTTTTAATAAAGGGGACGGCTGCGATGGCACCCGCCATTAATTTTTTGCCCTCCATTAAGGCTGCATCCATTTCTATGGTTCCGTCGTGCGTAAAAACCGATCCTGTTCCTGCGTTGAACAAGGGACTGTCTTCCAAAACCAAAATAGCTTCCTTTACGGCATTTAAGGAACTACCTCCCTTCTCCAACACCGCATACCCTTTGGTATACGCACTTTTGAGGGTAGTTCTGTAGGCTTGGGCTTTCTTCTTGGTCATTTTACCTTTAAGAATCGTCCCAGCACCGCCGTGGATCGCTATGGCAAAAGGTTTCATTTTCCGGAATCTTTTTGTCGTTTTCTAGGCGTGCTCAACAAAGAATGCAATTCATTTGAATTTATGTTCAAACTATTGAATACTGGGATGTCGGTGTACGCACTTAACTCTTTAATGTGTAAAGGGGAACTGGAACACACCCCTGAGATGGCATCGGGTACCAAATCGAAGGTATCTCGAAGCACCTGCAGACCTCCGATGGCTCCAAATGAGTCGGCTGCACAAAAGATCAGTTTATGAATACGACTGCGTACATCGGGGTGTTGCAGTAGCATGGCGGTTTCGCGCTGGTTGATGCCATCGGCAAACTCCACCACCCAGAAATTGTCCTTGTTGTTGGCATATTTCAAATCTAAGGTATTGAATACATGCAGTACTTCCTCTTCCTCCAGAAGATACGTGGAAGGATACCCCAAATAGGTGAAATCGGCAAATTGTTTGGCGCCTGCATCGTTCATGCTTAGAATGTCCTTTAAGCTCGCCGTACCGGTTACTTTGGCCGCCCGTACTTTTTTATTATGAGTAGAAAGTGCATAAACACAAGCTGTTGCGGCAGCACTTTTACCAGAGTTCATGGCCGTACCGATAACGAGGATCAGCTTTGCACGAGGAAATTTCTTTTCTGTCTGTTTGGGTACGATGATAGGATGATCTACGGTATTCAAAACTTTTCCATGCGAATCGCAGGCATATCCCAAAACTTTAATTTTGGTTGGGGAAATCACCTTGGCGCTTTTGGAAAGGACTTTTCCTACCAATCCGGAACGCGCTAGAAGATCTACGGTATCGAAGGAAGCTTCTGTTGGAATTACCCCTTCGTAATAATCGGGAGCGTAGCGGTTCCCAAAAACAAAAACTGCCTTGGTCCCGGCATGCATGGTATGGATGCGACCGTGTGCATTCTCTAAGGAACTGTGCTGACCTAGGGAAAGCACTTCTCCGTACATGACATCACCGATCTTCGGTGCGCGGTCGATAGGTATGTATCCACGAATTTGATTTTGCTGAATTGTATACGCAGCACTTGGGATGCGATACCCTTGTTTTAGTTTTTTCATTTCGATTCAAAAATTTGGCTCGCGAATGTAGTGCAGGGAATCGAATTGATAGTAAAAAAATGGTAAAAGTTGGAGGGGCGAGATAAAAAATTTTGAAAGGAAAAGTAAAAAGGGGCACCTATTTGAAATTCAAGCGGCTAAGACGGATGTCCTACGTCGTTAAAAGGCATAAAAAACCCCGGCAACAATCAGTAACCGGGGTTCTTTCCAAAGTTTAGTTTAGAAGTGCTTCAAACTTCAAATTATGGTAATCTATAACACTTAAAGCCTTCGAGTAATCCAGAAGAAAACGTATGGTTTCTTCTTTCGGAACTAAGTTTTGATTCACGCGTTCCGCACGTGAAGGTTCAGAGTACAGTTTTGCCATAGAGCGTTATTTTGAGGTTAATGTTACAAGATAACGCAGACAAAATCAGTTTATTGTATCAATTTGTCAAAATAATATTATGTTTCTCAATTACCTTCCTGAGATTGATCAAGGCATAGCGCATTCTACCCAATGCCGTGTTGATGCTCACCCCTGTTTGCTCACTGATTTCCTTAAAGCTCATTTCCTTGTAAATACGCATAATCAGTACCTCTTTCTGATCTTCCGGTAGTTCTTCAATGAGCCTTCTCACATCGGTTTCTACTTGATCCTTTATTAGGGCTTTTTCTGCATTTAAATTCCCATCACTGAGCACGGAAAAAATATTAAAATCGTCTTTATTTTCGAATTTGGGCATACGATTGTTCTTTCGGAAATGATCGATGACCAAATTATGAGCAATGCGCATTACCCAGGGTAGAAACTTTCCCTCTTCGTTATAGGCACCCCGTTTTAGTGTGCGAATTACTTTGATGAAGGTATCTTGAAATATATCCTCGGCGACATCCTTGTCGTACACCTTAGAATAAATAAAACGATAGATTTTGTCTTTGTGACGGGAGATTAACTCACACAGTGCAGCTTCGTTCCCTTTCATGTAATCGCTCACCAAGAGCGCATCACAGCTAGTGCTTTGTTCCATATCCATACTTTTAATAAATAAACAACTTTTGGTTTTCGGTTGTTTAGCGACTTGTTTATTTAAAAGTAATGGTATGCTATAGGCAACGATTTTTGTGTTTGCTGAGGTAAATATAACAACAATATTTTTTCAATCGCAAGAAATTGTGGGGTTTTTCTTTAAATAATGTGAAAATCAACCACTTAATTTGGAATTTTAACATTATCATATTCAAATAGTTG
>CAZOSF010000062.1:2130-8025 GCA_964582415.1 uncultured Alteromonas sp. | reverse complement strand
CTAATTTCTAATTGTTAATTGTTCATTGTTCATCGACCTCGCCTTTCGATTTGTCTGAGCGAATTGGTATCTTTGCAAAATTCATCAAAAATCAAAGTTCATCGTGCCCGAAATTGCCGTAGACACCAAGAAACACATTCTTATCCAAGGAGCCAAATTGCACAATTTGAAGAATATCACTGTGGCCATTCCTCGGAATCAATTGGTGGTTATTACTGGGCTGTCGGGATCGGGAAAATCCAGCCTGGCGTTTGACACCTTATATGCAGAAGGGCAAAGACGGTATGTGGAAAGTCTTTCTTCCTACGCACGTCAGTTTTTGGGCCGTTTGGACAAACCTAAAGTGGATGCCATTAAAGGGATTGCCCCGGCCATTGCCATCGAACAAAAGGTAAATGCCACCAATCCACGTTCTACCGTGGGTACCTCAACAGAGATCTACGATTACCTGAAATTGTTGTTTACTCGAATTGGCAAAACCTACTCTCCCATTTCAGGGAATGTCGTGAAGAAAGACCGCGTAAGCGATGTGGTAGATTATATCCTTACGTTTCCAGAAGGGGAAAAGTTGTTGCTGTTGGCTCCCATCCATTTGGAGGAAGGCCGCGCCATGGATAGCAAATTGAAAGCCCTGGCGCAACAAGGATATGCCCGTGTAAAAATTGCGGGAGAAGTAGTACGTCTGGATGACATCAAGGGAAATTCCTTACCAAAAGACATCGACTTGGTGGTCGACCGGATAATTACCCAAAAGGATGAGGATTTCCTCAACCGATTGGCAGATGCCGTGGAAATCGCCTTCTATGAAGGAAAGGGTGAACTTTACATCGAAAAGCTTTCTGATGGCTCTCATAGGGAATTCAACAATCGGTTTGAAACCGATGGCATGACCTTTCTGGAGCCCAATGTACATCTATTCAGCTTCAATAACCCCTACGGGGCCTGTCCCACTTGTGAGGGCTATGGAGATGTGATTGGTATCGATGAAGATCTTGTTATTCCCAATACCGGACTTTCCATTTATGAAAACGCTATTTTTCCCTGGAGGGGCGAAAGCATGGGAACCTATCGGGATGATTTGGTAAACAATGCCTATAAATTCGATTTTCCCATTCACAAACCCTGGTTCCAACTCACCGCAGAACAGAAGCAATTGGTGTGGGATGGCAATCAATACTTTGAAGGCTTGAACAGTTTCTTCGAGTTTTTGGAATCGAAAAGCTATAAAATACAAAATCGCGTCATGCTCTCCCGTTACCGCGGAAAAACCAAATGCCATACCTGTAACGGAAAACGCCTGAGAAAAGAAGCCACCTATGTAAAAATAGGAGGTAAATCGATTACTGAACTGGTGGAGCTGCCATTGCATAAAGTGGCCGATTTCTTCGAGCAGTTGCAACTGAACGAATACGAACAAAAGGTTTCCAAACGACTCCTCTTGGAAATCAACAACCGCTTGCGGTTCTTGATGGATGTGGGGTTGAGTTATCTTACCCTTAATCGAAAAAGCAACACGCTTTCTGGAGGGGAATCCCAACGTATCAACCTAGCCACTTCTTTAGGAAGTAGTTTGGTAGGATCCATGTACATTTTAGATGAGCCCAGTATTGGCTTGCATCCGAAAGACACGGAACGTTTGATCGGTGTGCTGAAATCTTTGCGGGATTTAGGAAATACCGTGATTGTAGTGGAACACGATGAAGAAATTATGAAAGCTGCCGATTCCATTATCGATATCGGACCTGAAGCGGGTACGTTCGGTGGGGAGATCGTAGCTCAGGGTACTTTTGAAGAAATTCTGAAGAGTGATTCGCTAACGGCAAAATACCTCAACGGGGAAATGGTGATCGAGGTCCCAAAAAAACGTCGTACCTCCTCCTCGGCTATTGAAATCATCGGTGCACGACATAACAATCTTAAAAATATCAATGTTCGGTTCCCCCTAGGGGTATTCACTGCAGTAACTGGGGTTTCCGGAAGTGGGAAAAGTACCTTGGTGAAAAAGATCCTCTATCCTGCCCTGCTACGTGAAATCGGTGGCTATGGAGAAAAACCGGGTCAGTTTACCGAGTTGAAAGGCGATATCAAGAAAATTGCCGGTGTGGAATTTATCGACCAGAATCCTATTGGTCGTTCCAGTAGATCGAACCCTGTGACGTATATCAAAGCCTACGATGATATCCGAAATCTATTTGCTTCCCAGAAACTAAGTGATATTCGTGGGTATCAAGCCAAACATTTCAGTTTTAATGTGGATGGGGGTCGTTGTGAGACCTGTAAAGGCGAAGGGGAAGTCACCATCGAGATGCAGTTTATGGCCGACGTGCATTTGGAATGTGAAACCTGTAGCGGAAAACGTTTCAAAAAGGAAGTCCTTGAGGTAAAATTCCATGAGAAGAGTATTTACGATGTGTTGAGCATGACCATCGATGATGCGATTGCCTTTTTTCATGAGCATGGCGAAGAAAAAATCGTAGGAAAACTGAAACCCTTGCAGGACGTCGGACTAGGATACGTGCAGCTCGGGCAAAGCTCCTCTACCCTTTCCGGTGGGGAAGCCCAACGTATTAAGTTGGCTTCTTTCTTGATCAAGGGAGACACCAAAGAGAAAACCCTTTTCATCTTTGATGAGCCAACTACCGGATTGCATTTTCACGATATCCAAAAATTGCTTACCTCCTTCTATGCCCTATTGGACAAAGGACATACGGTGATCGTGGTGGAGCACAACATCGACTTGATCAAATGTGCCGACCATGTAATCGATCTTGGTCCAGAGGGCGGGGAAAAAGGGGGTGAAGTGGTTATCATGGGCACTCCAGAAGAAGTGGCTAAACATTCCACTTCGTTTACGGGAGAATATTTAAAAGATAAAATTTAATATCTTTAAAAAAAACCAAACCCATTCCGTGAAAGTCACCTTCCTACTATCCCTTATTGTTTGTATCCCATTCATAGTCTTTTCCCAGGATTACATTCCGATGTTACAAGAAGGAAATTCGTGGAATGTTGATGTTCATTATGAGCCTTTTAAAGGCGACCCTTCTCTTGTGACACGAGAGATGACCTTGGGAGAATTGGTGACAATTAATGGAATCGAATATCGCCAAACTTTAGTGTCTGGTAATGAAAGTTGTTTACTGCGAGAGGATAATGGGCGTGTCTATAAATACAGTGAATGGTCAGAGGAAGAATATCTCTTATTCGACTTTACACTGGAAGAAGGAGATGTTTTCAATGTTTCTGACTCGGCTTATGGTTTTCCGTTCTTTTTGTCCTGTGTTGCTCCTGACCTTCTATCTTGGGTCTATGAAGATGAACTACATGTTATTAGTGTTGATTATGTAGACATCGCGGGGCAAAACCGAAAAGTGATTACTTTCGGGGAATTTTCTTCAGATGGCAATTATTATTGGATTGAAGGAATTGGTAATTGGACAGGTTTTGATTTGATGGAGGAAACAGTCGATGTTTCTGGCTTTACGATAATTGTTTGTTTTACCACCAATGGAGAAACCTATTTTATGTTTGGTGCGACCTCCTGCGACAATACACTCGACGCCCAAGACGTACTGCTATCTAAAGTGGCCGTTGCGCCAAACCCTATTGTTGATAAGGCCATCCTACAAATTCCAGTAGAAAGCGGCATCGATCACCTCGTGATTTTGGATGCCTATGGAAGAATATTATTGAATGAAACCATCGAAACGTCCTATTATACTATTGATGGTGAACAATACGCCAGCGGCCTTTATTTCTACCAAGTATTTTCGGAGGGTAAGCTTCTTATGACCGCATCCTTTGTTCGAAACTAGAAAACAGATTCGAATAGTTAAACTTTTCCTAATGCATTAAACCTTGGCACGCCTATTGCATTCTTATAGATAGTTGCAACAACGTTCTCATTGAAGCAACTACTTGTAAGTTAAGTTAATTACATTACATAGTTTTTTGGTTGGTTAGTTTTTTGACCCGTCGGCGTATCTCAAAAGCGTCGGCGGGTTTTCTTTTGGGGCTGCTTGTTGTGGGTTGACCGATGGACATTGATTTGTCATCCTGACGAAAGTCAGGATCTAGTTTCTATTGGGGCAAGATCCTGAATCAAGTTCAGGATGACAAATACGGAGATAATTAGTAGGTCTCGACTCCGCTCGACCTGACAAACCTTGACACCCCTTACTCTTATCGCTTCACACATAAAAACCTGCTCACCGCTCACCGCTCACTGCTCACTAAAAAAAACTTTGGCACGGTCGTTGGTTACTTCATACTGTTCACTGACAACAAAACCAAAAATTGCAAGTTGAACCCCTCTGCTCTACTTCGGTTGGGCAGCTAAAAAATGAAGATTATGAAAAAAGTAACAGCACTCGTATTCAGTCTTTTTGCGGCGGTCTTTAGCGTTAAGGCGGCTGGAGAAGCAATCAATGATCATTACTCCGGATTCTATAACGGATCCTCCTACATCTTTGTGGAAGGTGGCGTGGAATTCTCCGTTTTCCCAGATGGACAATTCGATTTTGTGTATCTAGGGAATCGTGGAGCAAGCAATGTTAACGTAAGCATCAATACCCCCGGTGTAAGCATCAATTACAATTCTGGGTATAATTATGATGCCTTCGTTCAGTATGATGATTACGGGGCTGTGATTCAAGTAGAAGATGTCCCAATCTATTATGATCAATTCGGACGAATCGTTCAAGCCGGAAGCGTCGAGATTAACTATGTAAACAGACGTATCGTACGTGTAGGAGGACTGCAAATATTCTATAATCCGTACGGATACTTCTCACATTGTACTGGGTATATCAGTCCGTATTACATGACCTATGTATATCGCCCATGGCATGTCTATTATGTGCGTCCGTTATGGAATCACTGTGTAGTGTATGATTATCCTTACCGTCGTTACTATCATCCCATTCGTTATACCTATGCTTACCACAGTACCCATTACAACAGAGGTAGAAGCAACTATAACAATGGAAGACGTGAGTTTTACAGACCAGGATCACGAGTACATTATAAAGACGGCCGTACCGCAGTAAACCGGGATTATAACCCAAACCGTAGAAACACCATGGTGGCCTCCCGAGAGGAAAACAGAGGATCTCAGCAAGTTGCCAATAGAAACACCTCTCGTTCGAATCAGACCAATGCGCGTGCTACAGAACGTCAGACGACTCGTCCAGTGAGTGAAACAAGAACAGCAAATCGTTCTACTCAGAGAACCGTTTCGAGCAACCGTGGAACTGCTCAAACAAACACCAAACGGCAGGCGACGAATCAACGGTCTACCCAAACCACCCATCGTTCCTCAAGTAAAAAAGTATGGGAAGGTAGATCCACTGCGACTCAGGCGAAAGCCTCCAGCAGTAGCTCCAG
This sequence comes from uncultured Alteromonas sp., assembly GCA_964582415.1. Taxonomy (GTDB): domain Bacteria; phylum Bacteroidota; class Bacteroidia; order Flavobacteriales; family Flavobacteriaceae; genus CAZOSF01. Next base: position 2,640 of record CAZOSF010000062.1, on the reverse strand, counting down.
AAGCTCTCAAAGAACCACTGCCGTAAAAAGCAGTCGTACACAACAAAAGAGCACCGTGAACAAACGTGCAGCGTCCACCACGAAAAGTTCGGGTTCCGCTACCCGAGGAAGCAGTGGCTCAAAAAGAGGACGCGGATAAAAATTTTTTGGTTGGTTAGTGAGAAACCCTCGTGACACTTCGGTGAGAGCGGGGGTTTCGTATTTATAAGGATTTCAGAAGTGCGGCCATTTCCTTAGTGAGTTCCCGTCGAGAATATTTTTCAATAGTCCCCTCCCGTTCTGGTACTCCTTCCTTTTTAAAGTGCGCATATAAATCCAAAAGAGTCCTTCTAAGAGATTCTTGATCTTCATAGGTAAAGAAATACCCCCCTTTTGTATCGGTAAGAATGGACTCCATGTCGCTGCCTTCTGGTCCCAAGGCTAAAATGGGGCGACGGCTTTTTAAGTATTCAAAAAGTTTGCCTGGAAGGATCATCTTCGTTTCGGGGCGATTCATCTCGATCAACAACA
>CAZOSF010000062.1:0-2030 GCA_964582415.1 uncultured Alteromonas sp. | reverse complement strand
GAAAAACAGCTATCTGGTTTTGGACGAATGGCTTCGCCTTCATCATAGCCATTTGTAATAACTGTAATGGGCTGGTTGGTGATAGCTTTGAATTCCACTTTTGTCGACGGACTTGTCACTACAATACGATCGGCTTCCTGCAGCACCTTTCGCTCTAACTCCATATGTTTCCTTTCGGCAGCTTTGGTAAGCCGTAACGACTTATGATAATGAATGGAAGTCCAGGGATCTCGGAAATCGGCCACCCAGTGGATGTCTAACTTCTTTTTTAATCGACGACCGATAAGATGCAAACTGTGAGGGGGACCCGTGGTAATCACGGTATCGATATCCTTATTGGATTGAAGATAGTTTGTGAGGTACTCCACAGAGGGTTTTACCCAACCTACACGCGCATCAGGAATAAACCAGTTGCCACGGGCAAAGAGCATCAACTTCTCTACGAAGGAAGGATCTCTTTCATCGATAATTCCACTGCTTATTTTCTTGGTTTTCTTTTTAAAGAAAAGTTTGGCGTACTTATAAGGTTCCTTGATGGGAAATTTCAATACTTCCAAGTTTTCTGGAACTTCAGATAGAAAGCTTTCATCCAACATAGGATAATGCGGATTTTCGGGAACGAATAGCACCGGTTCCACACCAAATTCACGAAAATATTTTACGAATTTTAACCATCGTTGTACCCCCGGTCCCCCAGCAGGAGGCCAATAGTAGGCTATGATCAATACCCGCTTCATAACCTAGTCTCTTTCAGGTTGTGTTTTTCGCGACCAGAACCATCCCCCAAGGATGATGAGGAATAGTAAGATGGTTGCCACAAGACTATAAGTACTCCCCTTCTCTATCACTTTGGGTTCAAATTTGAATTCAATGGTATGCTGCCCAGTAGGAATCACCATGGCGCGAAGCGCATAATTGGCCCTGAAATATTCAGAGGGAGCCCCATCGATGTACGCATTCCATCCATTAGGATAGTACATTTCGGAAAATATTGCCAATTGTTCTGTGGTAGTGGAAGTTTTATATACCAGATAATTGGGTTGGTGCTTGGTTAAATCGATCGTCGCGAGAGAATCACGAACGATATTCTTGGCAGGAATTCGGTCAAGGAATTCGCGATGTACCACTGCGGTTTCTTTAGTGTTCAAGGAATCCAATAACAGAATCTCTTCATTGGCGTTGTTGGCCGGTAATACGTTGGCGACAAACCAAGCTGGACCATTCGCAAAAGGATTTTCCTGCGCAAGGACCTTACCTTCCCGATTGGGCACCAAGAAATATTTTACGTTGAGCATGTTTAGGATTTCTACATCGCCTTCGTCTATATAGAAATCGTAAAGATCTTGCATACGTCTCGGCTTTGCAGCATGATACCCACCAACTGCATTGTGGAAATAACTTGCTTTACCACTGCTGAACGCATTGGTTGTTGCATCGAATACACGAAAATACCCATCGTCCTTCAAAATCTTCTCATCCCCTTCACTAGGCTGAAACGGGCGCTCTACAATACGAGCGCTTTGAAAATCATCGGAATTCACATAACGAATATCCACCCCTACCAAATCGAATAAAATCAATGCTCCAAGCAATGCAATAGCATAAGATTCCTTCAACTTTTCTTTCAACAAAAACCAGAGCCCCCCTGCGGCAAGAAGGATCAACACCAAGGAACGGATGGCATCTTGAGTAAATAAAGTGGCCCTATCTTCCCGAATGGCATCAACGAAGGGCATTCCCAATTCGTCGATAAAATAGGCGTCATAAGGGCTGGTAAAGCTGAACAGGATCCCTTGGAACAATAGGAATACCAATGTGACTCCCCCCACAACGGCAGTAGCCATAACCAATGCCTTTTTCTTTGTCTCTTGGGTAGTTAGCTTGCTGAAGAATTGATGGAGTCCCACTACAGCTAAAATAGGCACAATAAGTTCAATGAGTACTTGGATGGAAGAAACAGCTCGGAACTTATTGTAGAGGGGTACATAATTCACAAAAAAGCGGGTAAGGAAATCGAAGTGATACCCCCA
>CAZOSF010000061.1:13714-14245 GCA_964582415.1 uncultured Alteromonas sp. | reverse complement strand
ACCTCTCCGACGACAACAGCAACACCGAGGACGATCCTACGGTGACCGATATCTGCCAGGATGCAGCTATCGCGATTGTAAAAACACATGACCAAACACCATCTTGTGGTACGGATTGTGTAGATCTACGAGATGGAGATACTGTAACATACACTTTCACCGTAACCAACCACGGTAACGTTAGTTTGCTAAATGTTGTAGTAACAGATCCTCTTCCAGGACTATCTGCAATATCCTACGTATCTGGAGATACTGATGGTGATGGTGAACTGGATATTAATGAGACATGGATTTATACTGCAACATATGATGTTACCCAAGCAGATGTAGATTTAGGAAATATAACCAACCAGGCACGAGTGGATGCTGCTGAGCCAAATCAAAACCCAGTATTTGACTTGTCCCATCCATCCGACGTGACCTTGGACGGTGAAACAATAATTATAATTAATCAACCTCCAGTAATTGATGTGGAAGCCTCCGACGAGACCGTAGAGTGCGACGGACAGGGCAACGCCCAGGAGCTTGCCG
>CAZOSF010000061.1:0-13614 GCA_964582415.1 uncultured Alteromonas sp. | reverse complement strand
CAATGCCACCAGCACCACCGCGACCTTCACCATCGAGGACAACACGGCTCCGACGATCGACACCCAGGCCTCCGACGAGACCGTAGAGTGCGACGGACAGGGCAACGCCCAGGAGCTTGCCGACTGGCTTGCCTCCAACGGTGGCGCCTCTGCCAGCGATGCGTGTTCCGGTGTTACCTGGAGCAACGACTTCACCGGACTGAGCGATGACTGCGGTGCAACGGGAAGCGCGACGGTGACCTTCACGGCCACCGACGACTGTGGCAATGCCACCAGCACCACCGCGACCTTCACCATCGAGGACAACACGGCTCCGACGGCGTCTGATCCAGAACCAATAACTGTTGCGTGTATTCAAGATATTCCGGAGCCAGATGTTGAAGTAGTCACCGATGAGGCAGATGCTTGTAGTAGTATTATTACAGTAACTTTCATTGATGAGACTTCGAATGGCAATGGCTGTGAACCAATTTTAACAAGAACCTATCGCGTAACGGATGAATGCGGTAATTTTATAGATGTAACTCAAATAATTACTGTTGAAGTTGAGGACTTCCAGATGCCGGCGGACGATGGCAGCCAGATTGCCTGCGCCGACCAAGCGTTGGAACCAACCCCACCTGTAGTCTTTGATAACTGTGGTAATGAGATAACCCCAACAGGTCCTGTTCAAGGTGGAACCTACGACGGCTGTGAGGGTACTGTTACCTTTACTTGGACCTATGTTGATTGCGAGGGCAATAGTCACGACTGGGTATACACCTATACCGTTGAAGTGGAGGACTTCCAAATGCCAGCTGATGAGGGAATTACCATATCGTGCGCAAGCGAGGTTGTTGAGCCTGTTCCACCAGTTGTTAACGATAATTGCGGTAACGTGATTCAACCAACCGGACCCGTTCAAGGCGGAACCTATGACGGCTGTGAGGGGACTGTTACCTTTACCTGGAATTATGAGGACTGTGAGGGCAATAACCATGATTGGGTATTTACCTATACAGTGGACCTAGAGGAATACGAAGTTCCTGCATTCGACGGATCCATAGTGGGTTGTGAGTCGGAAGCTGTAGAACCTGTACCGCCACTAGTTAACGATAACTGTGGTAACCCAATAACGCCCGTAGGACCTACCATTGGTGGAACCTTCGATGGCTGTGAGGGTACCATCACCTACAATTGGGTATATGAAGATTGTGCGGGTAATACGGCAACCTGGAGCTATATCTATAATGTGGAGGTATTTGATTTTGTGATGCCTGAAGATGAAGGAAGCCAAATTGCTTGCGAATCTGAAGCTGTAGAACCTGTACCACCGACAGTTACAGACAATTGTGGTAATGATATCACACCAACCGGACCAGTAACAGGAGGTACCTTTGATGGTTGTGAAGGTACAATTACCTTTACTTGGAACTACGAAGACTGTGAAGGAAACAACCACGATTGGACCTATACTTACAATGTAGAAGTGGAAGATTTTGAAATGCCAGCAGATGATGGCTCAACTGTAGATTCTATTGAGGATGCGGTTGAACCTGTTCCACCGGTGGTCTTTGATAATTGCGGTAATGAGATTACCCCAACGGGACCTGAAGTAGGAGGAGATTTTGATGGCTGTGGAGGAACCGTGACCTATACATGGAACTATGTAGACTGTGAAGGAAACAGCCATGATTGGGTGTACACCTATACGATTGTATGTAATTCATCGATCGCACTTATCAAGCTCTTCCCTGAAGAAGTGGATGTAAACGATAATGGATGCATGGATGAAGGCGATCAGTTGATCTACCACTTCTCTGTTAAGAATACGGGTAATTCTATCCTTACCGATATTTCGATAACAGATCCTATTGTTGATGTTGTTGGAGGTCCTATTACCTTAGAACCTGGAGAAGAGGATACGACCAGCTTCACGGCTACGTATACCATTACAGCCGATGACGTTACTATCACAATTGTTGGTGGATATGAAAACATTGAAGTAAACGTAATCAACCAAGCAACCGTTGAAGGAACCGATCCTGCCGGAACTATTGTTAGTGATCTGTCTGATAACGAAGTTTATACAGAGGATGACCCAACAGTTTATCAGTCTGGTTGTGGTGCATTGGGTGGTGCGGAAGAGGAATCGCTTCAGCTACAGAAATCTGGTGTTTGGAACGACGAGAACGGTGACAACATCGCCCAACCGGGTGAAACCATCACCTATACCTTCGATGTTCTGAATACAGGAGACGTGACACTTATCAATGTGACAATAAGCGATCCACTGCCCGGAATTGAGATTCAAGGCGATCCAATTGCTGAACTGCCACCGATGACCGAGGTTGAAGGCGCCTTTACCGGCACCTACTACATCACCCAGGAGGATATCGATGCAGGACAGGTAGTGAACCAGGCCACTGTAAGTGCCTTCGATGGATTGGGTGAGTTGAACGACTTGTCCGATGATCCAACCGATCCTACAGATCAGGATATTGAAGGCGATGGCGAACCTGACGATCCGACCGTTGTAGTGCTTCCATCCGTTGGTGGTGAAATATTCGAGATCTACAATGGGGTTACGCCTAACGGAGACGGACTGAACGACTTCTTCTGGATAGAGGGAATCGCACCGTACCCGAACAACAACGTGAAGATCTTCAACCGTTGGGGCGTCCTTGTATGGGAAACCGACGGGTACAACGAAAGTGATAACGTGTTCCGAGGAGAGTCCAATGGTAGGGCGACCATCAATGCCGGCGAGTTACTGCCAACAGGTACCTACTTCTATATCCTGACCTTTACCGGTAATATAGAAGACACACCAGAGGGACAAAGATCGTATACTGGATACTTATACATTAACAGATAAAAACAAGAGCCCTGGGGAGGTCGACTCCCCGGGGTATAAAAAAATAAAGAGATGAAAAATAGTTGTTTCGTAATCTTGATTTTACTTGTGCTTGGGGTTTCGTTTCCGAGCCATGCCCAGCAGGACCCGCAGTACACACAATACATGTACAACACGCAGGTCGTGAATCCTGGCTACGCAGGGACACGGGAAGCCATAAGCTTTGGGCTGTTGGGAAGGACCCAATGGGTCAACTTCGAAGGAGCGCCAAGGACAGGAACCTTTACTGTTGATACCCCGATTGGCAATATGGAAAATATGGGATTGGGGCTGTCCATTGTGCACGATGAAATCGGACCCGCCACGGAATCCAATATCAACATCGACTATGCCTACCGGATCTCCACTGGCCAGAACGGGAAGGTGTCCTTCGGTATCAAGGCAGGGCTTGATGTCCTGAACGTGGATTTCACCAAGTTGAATATCCCGATTGAGGGCCAGGGGGACGTTTTCGAAAACAACATCGACAACAAGCTGCAGCCTCAAATTGGGGCAGGGGTTTATTATTACACCGATAAGTTCTATGCGGGACTGTCCGTGCCCAATTTCCTGAGCACAAAGCACTTCGACGAATCCCAGATCGATAATATCGTGGACAACCCCAACACTGTTTCCGGGAAGACGACCGCTGCCGAGGACATGCACTATTTCTTGATAGCCGGTTATGTGTTCGACCTGAGCGACAACCTGAAGTTCAAACCAGCCACTTTGGTAAAGGTTGTGGAAGGTTCGCCTTTGCAGTGGGATTTCTCTGCCAACTTCCTGATCAACGAAAAATTCACTTTGGGGGCCTCCTACCGATGGAGTGCCGCGATGAGTGCCATGGCCGGATTCCAGATTTCGGACGAACTGTTCATCGGGGTGGGGTATGATTACCAAACTACCGACCTGGAAACCTATAGTGACGGTTCATACGAAGTAATGATTCGCTTCAATATCTTCAACAGACCAGAACGAATAGTATCACCACGATTCTTCTAAAAATGACTATCATGAGAATAAAATATACCTTATTGATCACCGCCATTTTGACTTCCTTCGGTATGGGAATGTTTGCCCAGGAAGGTAGGGTGAAAAAAGCCAATAAAGAATTCAATCGGTACGATTATATCGATGCCCGGGAAATATACCTCAAGGTAGTGGAGGATGGGTATGCTTCGGCGCAGGTCTATGAAAACCTGGGGGACACCTATTATTGGAACAGTGATTATACCAATGCTGCAAAATGGTATGGAAAATTACTGGAAGAGTTCCCCGAGGAAACAAAACCGATTTATTATTACCGTGCGGCTCAAGCTTTCAAGAGTACAAACGACCAAATGAAATCCGATAAGTACATGCAGATGTACGTGACCAAGAGCGGAGACGATGGAATACTTGATGCTAATATCACCGACTATGTGGAGTACGATGCTGCTCTAGAGAAAGTGACAGCCAATTCCTCATATTCTGACTTTGGATCTGCCTATTTAGGTAAAAATGTGGTATTTGCCTCGTCAAGACCCGGAGCCGTTGGTGAAAAGAACCATAATTGGATGGGGCAACCATTCGCTGATCTTTATGTTGGTTATACGGATGAAAATGGTAATATCACCAGTGCTACAGCTATTAAAGGTGATGTGAATACAAGGTATCATGAAACTACGCCAACTTTCAGCAAAGATGGTAAGACCATGTATTTCACCAGAAACAATTTTATTGATGGTAAGAAGGGACGCGATAAGAACAAGACCATCAACCTGAAAATCTACAAGGCCACATTGAGTGGTGATAACTGGACCAACATCAAGGAACTGCCTTTCAACAGCGATAATTACTCCGTGGCCCACCCGGCATTGAGCCCCGATGGCAAGCGTTTGTATTTTTCTGCAGAATTCCCTGGTATGGGAGAGGGGATGTCCGATTTATACTATGTGGACATACTTGGAGAGGACTCTTATGGAGAACCAAAAAATTTAGGTAAGCAAATCAACACAGCCGCAAGAGAATCTTTCCCATTCATCAGTGACAGTAATACATTATATTTTGCAAGTGATGGTCGCGGAGGAAGTGGAGGATTCGATATTTTCCGCGCCGAGATGGACGCCTCTGGCAATTATACTAAGGTGACCAATTTGGGAACATCGGTTAATAGTGCAAAGGATGATTTCGGATTCATCATCAATGAAGAAACCCGAATGGGATACGTATCCTCTAACCGTGGTGGCGATGAGGGAAGTATCGATGACGATATTTATTTGGTAATGGAACGTTGTGTCATTACCATTAGTGGTAAAGTATTTAACAAAACTAATGGAGAACCACTGGAAGGTGCCTTGGTATCCATTGCCGATGAAAGCAATCAAGTGGTTGAAAGCTATACCACATCCAGCAATGGTTTGTATACCTTTATGGCGGATTGTGACAAGAAATATAGCATAAGAGCTACTTTGGCGAAGTTTGAACCTCATGAAGAGATGGTTCAAACACCCAATATGACCAGTAGTATGGATGTGCCGATGCCTTTGGTGCCAACCGATCCATGTCCTGACAATGACCTAGGATGTCGTCTCGACTTACAACCTATCTATTTCGATTTCGACCGTTACAACATTCGACCCGATGCCGAAATAGAACTATCTAAAATACTCAACGCGATGCAGCAGTATCCTGAATTGGTAATCCATATCGAATCTCATACCGATTCGAGAGGTTCCAAAATATATAATGACGAGCTTTCTGAGAAACGCGCACAATCCACATTGGAGTGGTTGGTTAAGAAGGGGATAGACCGAAGCAGGCTTTCAGCAAAAGGATATGGAGAGCGCCAATTGGTGAACCGTTGTTCCGATGGAGTAGAATGTACGGAAGAAGAACATCAATTGAACCGACGTTCCATGTTTATTATTCAGAACTAACTGGCTAAATCTATATAGCAGAAAGGCGCTCGACTTTGGTCGGGCGCTTTTTGTTTTTATTAACATCCCATTTTGTATTTTTGAAAAAAATTGCATCCTATGTTAGAAGAAATGGTGGTCTTGGTCAATGAAAACGATGAAAAAATCGGTTTGATGCCAAAACAAGAGGCGCATATTAAAGGAGTATTGCACCGTGCTTTTTCTGTTTTTGTGTTGAATTCCAAGAATGAGGTCATGTTACAGCAAAGGGCTTTGGGAAAATACCATTCTCCGGGCCTTTGGACGAATACTTGTTGTAGTCATCAAAGGGATGGGGAGGATTCCATCACCGCCGGAAAGAGACGATTAAAGGAAGAAATGGGTTTCAGTTGTGATTTAAGGGAAACCACTTCATTTATCTACAAAGCCCCTTTTGATAACGGGTTGACGGAACACGAATTGGACCATATTCTTGTTGGTCAGTTTGAAGGAGAACCTGAAATAAATCCAGAGGAAGTAGCCACTTGGAAATGGATGCCCATTGAAGTGGTTCGCGAGGACATACAAAATAATCCCAAAGATTATACTGCTTGGTTTAAGATCATTTTCAATCAGTTTTACGAACACATACAGTTATGAGCCTAACGCTTTATAGACAATCGCATTTTAATGCAGCCCACAGGCTCTTTCGAAAAGATTGGAGCGATGAAAAGAATTGGGAGGTGTTTGGGAAATGCAGCAATCCACATTATCATGGGCATAATTATGTTATGGAAGTGGGATTGGAAGGAGAAGTAGATCCAGAAACAGGTTTTCTGATAAACTTAGATGAGTTGAAACTTATTATCAAAGAGGAAGTGGAAGACTACTTGGATCATAAAAACTTGAACCTGGAAATTCCTGAATTCAAAGACCTGAACCCGACAGTTGAAAATATTGCAAAAGTAATCTGGAATCGACTGCGACCAAGATTATCCAACCGTTTCAACCTATCGGTAAAACTTTTCGAAACTCCAAGAAACTTTGTACTCTATACAGGTTGATGGAAATAGGAGCAAGCATACCTGATTTCGAGTTGCCTGATCAGCATGGCAATAGCTTAAAAAGTAATGATTTTATCGGAAAACCTTTGGTGCTGTTTTTTTACCCAAAGGATTTTACTCCAGGATGCACCCAACAAGCGTGCGGTTTTCGCGATTCTATGGACGAATTTATTGAAATGGGAATCCAAGTAGTTGGGATTAGTTCAGACACAACTTCATCGCATGCACGTTTTGCTTCCAAGTATTCTTTGGAATACCCTATTTTAGCGGATGTAAAAGGGAAGATTCGAAAACTTTTCAATGTAAAGAATTCGGTTTTAGGGTTATTTCCTGGAAGGGAAACCTTTGTTTTTGATGAAAATGGGCGACTGGTGCACAAGTACAGATCACTTTATCCAGCAGGTCACATATCTTCTGTTCTGTCTTATTTTAATAAACACTAATGAAGCCTTCCATACCATTATATCCACTGCGTTTCGAGCCCATTCTACAACCAAAAGTTTGGGGTGGGAAAAAATTACATGAGCTATTTGGTAAAAAAGCTTCTGAAAAAATTGGAGAAAGTTGGGAGTTGTCTGGGGTTGATGGAGCTGTTTCCCAAGTGAATACTGGACCGCTTACTGGAAAGTTACTAACCGATTTAATTTCCGAATACAAAGAAGCTTTGGTGGGGAAAAAAGTGTATGAACAATACAGGGAGGCATTTCCGTTGTTGTTCAAGTTTATCGATGCGCAGCAAGACTTATCCATCCAAGTACATCCAGATGATACCATAGCCCAAAAGCGTCATAACTCCTTCGGAAAAACCGAAATGTGGTATGTGCTATCAGCAGAAGAGGAAGCTCGTTTAGTATTGGGGTTCAAGGATAGATTTACTCAAGAAGACTATTTGAAGGCTCTCGATAAAGGTACGGTTGCCGAGATTATGAGAGAGGTCCCCGTAAAAAAGGGAGATACTTTTTATTTAAGTCCAGGAACGGTTCATGCCATAGGAGGTGGAATTGTACTGGCAGAAATACAACAAACATCCGATATCACCTATCGGATTTACGATTGGAACCGACCGGACATTGATGGAAACCTAAGGGAATTGCATACTGCAGAAGCATTGGATGTAATGTCGTTTACAACTTCCAAAGAGGCCGAGCTTGCAGTGAATCCTGAATGGAACAAACCTACACTTCTCTGTGAGTCTCCATTCTTTCATACTTCCCTTCTAAAATTGTCGCAGTCTATGGAGCGTGATTATCGTTCTATAGATTCTTTCATCGTGTATATGTGCACCGAAGGGAATGCCAGACTTTTTACTGAATTGGGTGCTCTAGAAATAAAAATTGGGGATACAGTGCTTCTTCCGGCCTGTATCGAATCGGTAAATATCGATACAAAAGGTGCTACTATTTTGGAGGTATATGTCCCTTCTACCTAGAATATTTATGTACTTTTGTAAAAAATTAGCACATTATGGCGAGTATTAAAAACCTAAAGAAAGATATCAACTATGTATTGGGAGATATCATCGAAGCGGTATATATCTGGGAAATAACGAATCCTGAGAAAGGCACCGACAAATCGGATAAAATCATTGATGAGGCCATAGAGACCTTCGATGAGCTTATTGCAAAGGTGAACGAAAAGGGTGTAGAAAACCAAAAGGCCCATTTCAAAGGAATAAGCCAAGAATTGGAAACCCGTGGAAGAAAACTGATCGACAAGATCAACGCCCTATAAGGAATCGATTCTACGTTCTTGAATGAAAGACTCCAATGCTTTACCGTATTTGGAGTCTTTTATTTTTGGGGTAAGCAGTTTATAAATGGTGTCATGGTATTTTAAATTGGCATCATAAACTTCCGATAGCATTAGGAAGGGCGCCAATTCCATATCATTGTGATTTTTTGCGAAATTGATAGTAGCAAGATATTGCGTGCTGCGTAATCGCTGCTGCTGGGATGCATATACATTGGCCAGTGAATCTTTATTTTCTCTAAGGGCATTCAGTTGATTTTCGATGAGCTCTAAATTTCGGTCCCTATATCGCCCCATTAAAACTTGATAATCATTCCAGAGCTCCTGGTTTGCTGAACCGCTCACCTTACTTTCCAATTCGAAATCCTCTAGGGTAGAGGTTACCTTCATTTCTGAAGCTTCGGCAAAAAAAGGAATGCGCTTTTCGGTACGGATACTGTCATCAAAACGCATGGTTAAATAAAACACTTCCGGTTCTGAAAGGGAATGGGTAAATTCAAAGTATGAATTTCCATCAATACGAATGGAATCCAGGCTAATAAGGCTGGTGTCCTCCATTTTCTGAAGTAGCACAGTCCCTTTTTTAAGCCCTTTGATCTCTCCATGAAGTCGCAATGCATTGTTGTCGCCTCCACAGGAGACCAATAACAATAATCCTAACAGAATAATAAGAAAATGTCTCATACTAATATTTTGAAGGTGCAAAGATGCTATTTAGCCGCGAATAATTCAACTGGCAGACACAATTTGCATCAAAAAGGTACAGGCTACAGCACCGATGGTACCAATGGCGTATCCAAATACTGCGAGTAACACCCCAACGGTGGCGAGTGAGGTATGAAATGCTGATGCAACCACGGGAGCAGAAGCTGCTCCACCTACATTCGCCTGACTCCCTACTGCTAGGAAGAAATAGGGGGCCTTTACCAGTTTGGCTACACCGATGAGTAAGCCAGCGTGAAAGGCTATCCATATGAGTCCTACCAAAATAAGAAGGAGATTGTCGAAAATCATAGAGAGATTCATTTTCATACCGATGGTAGCAACGAGGATATAAATAAAAACACCCCCAACTTTACTGGCACCTGCTCCCTCATATTGTTTCAATGGAGTGTAACTTAAAATAACGCCTATGATTGTAGCGGTCGAGATCATCCAAAAGAACTGTGAATTCAAAAAGGTAAGGGAATTTCTAGTTAGACCTTTGGGAAGTCCATTTACATAACTCTCAAAATAACTGCTCATAAAGTCGGCAACTAGATGGGAAAGCCCCACGGTTCCAAATGCGATAGCTCCCAGAATTAAATAATCAGCTAAGGAAGGGTTGCGAGTTACCTTAGCGGTATAGCTTGATACGCGTTCTTTTAGGTTTTCAATAGCCGAGGTATCCGCTTTTAACCATTTATCGAATTTATCTGCTTTTCCGATTCCAATCAGAATAAGTGCCATCCAGATATTGGCTACTACAATATCTACAAACACCATCTGTCCGTATAATTTTTGGTTATAGCCATAAATTTCCAACATGGCAGCTTGGTTTGCACCACCTCCAATCCAGCTTCCAGCTAGAGTTGATAGGCCACGCCACGCTGCATCGGCACCTTCACCTCCCACCGTTTCTGGGGAAATCAATCCCACGATTAAAACCGCAATGGGGCCACCTAAAATGATTCCCACGGTTCCTGTAAAGAACATGATCAGGGCTTTTGGGCCTAAATTAAAAACGGCTTTCAAATCGAGACTTAGTGTCATCAATACAAGTGCTGCGGGCAGTAAATAGCGACTGGCTACATAGTATAGTTGAGAAGTGCCATGGATTTCTTCCCCAGATTCAGAGATGGTCACCCAATCAGGTGCAATCCAACCCATGGAAGTAAATAACGCAGGAAGGAAATACGCCATGAAAAGGGCAGGAATGATCTTATAGAATTTAAACCAAAACCCGGATTTTTGGGAAGAGGTGTAAAAGATAAATCCAAGAGCGAGCATTAATAGCCCGAAAACAATGGTATCACTGGTAAAAAGGGGAGTGGTGTCCTTTACAGCGAGCGGAAAAATTGATAGCATTCGGTTGATTTTTCCGCAAAATACAATAAAATTATGGGTTGATGAAGGCGGCTATAACATCTACCAATTCGGGCATAATGGGAAGCGAAGGATTGTTATAGGTTTTCTGATTATCGAGGTCGTCTCCTTCAATATTCCTGAAGATATGGTTCATGCCTTGAATGATTTTAAAGTCCGCTCCCGGTTTGGCTTTGTGTAATTTCTCGGCTTCTGAAATTTGCACCTGAAGGTCCTTATCTCCATTAACTATGAGAATTGGCATTTCCAATTTTGATAATTCCTCTTGTGGGTCATACTTCATCCAGCTAATTAAAAAGGGTTGTAATGAGGCTCTGAAAATAGAAGCTAAATACGGACTGTATTGTACTGCAATACCGTTCGCTCGCAAATCATCAAAGGCAGAGCGTGCATTATTCTTCAAACCAGGGGATTGTTTTTCAATCTGATCTACAATAACATCGTCTATCTCCTGTCCAGCACCCGCCAAAGAAACAAAAGCATCCGCTCTACCTTTAGCGGCAATCATTCCTACCAAGGAACCCTGGCTATGGCCCACGACAATCAATTTCGAAAAGGCATTCGATTTTTTGAAATATTCTATAACATCGATGGCATCCTTAATAAAATCGTCAAAACGAATAGTTTCTTCTGTAAAGTCACCCGTTTGCAATTGCTTAACAATACGCTTATCGTACCTAAATGTGGCAATTCCTTTCGTTTTTAAACCTTCAGCAAGAAGTTTTAGGGAATTGTTTTTCACCATCGGTTGATTCCCATCGCGATCAATAGGTCCCGAACCACCAATCAAAATTACCAGTGGAGGTTGCTTGATAGCATCGGGTAGTAGTATACTGCCTTCGATAAAGGGCGAAATTTTTAATTCAGTAGTGTTATTTTTTGTGGGTTTATCAAATTGCGCCCACAAAACCACAGGGAAGAACAACAAAAGCAACCAGATTTTCATAGCATTGTTTTCTTAAATGTACACAATATTAACGTCTAGCGTGACTTTATGGTATAAAGTTAACGTCAAATTATCTTTCAACATTCATTCGTTTGTATCTTTGGCAAAAATTACAACATGCGTACATTCTTCTTTTGTCTGATCGTTTTAATTTCACTTCATTCAATGAAAGGGGCTATTTCCGACTGGGGCCCAACTGGGCATCGTGTGGTAGGTGAAGTGGCTAATGAATATCTTACTCCTGAAGTAAGAGCAGTTATTTCCGAAATTCTAGACGGGGATTCCTTGGCTTTGGTTTCCACCTATGCCGATGAGATCAAAAGCGATTCAAGATATAAAGATTTCAGTCCTTGGCACTATGTGAATTTTCCATTCGATGCTACCTATGAAGACCATCCTAAAAGTGAAAAGGGTGATATTATCAGAGGGATTGAAAAGTGTAAAGAGGTATTAAAAGATAAGAATTCGAGTAAGGAGGATAAAGCTTTCTATCTTAAATTATTGGTACACTTCATGGGAGATTTACACCAACCTTTGCACGTAGGGATGGCGAAGGACCGTGGGGGTAACGACCTACAAGTTCGTTGGTTTGATGAGGGTGTGAACCTTCACCATGTTTGGGACGAGCGGATCATTGAAAAATTTGGTATGTCCTATACCGAATTGGCTGAAAACAGAAAGAAGCTCTCTGCATCTGAAATTGCCGACATCCAAAGTGGGACCATAATCGACTGGATGTATGAGAGCAGAAATCTTTGTTTGGATATATACGAGCATACCGAAGTAGGGGAAAAATTATGGTATCCTTATATGTATCGTTACGCACATACCGTTCGACATCAACTGCACAAAGGGGGATTGCGCTTGGCCACAATTTTGAACGAGATTTTCTCCTAAGGAACTCCCTATTCAATTTTTCTAAAAGTCAAGTTGATTCTTGGCTCCTGAATTTTTTTCGATTTGGGCAATTGGTGTTGCCAATGGTGCTGAGTTGCTCCCTGCATTAACAGCAGACTGCCATGATGAAGGGTGAAACGATAGCGTGCTTCCTTCCTTTTTTTGTGTTTTAAATGAAAAACCCGTTCAGCTCCTAAACTCAAAGAAGCAATTACTGGGTTATCTCCTAACTCTTTCTCATCATCACTGTGCCAGCCATTGCTGTCTTGTCCATCACGATAAAGATTTAACAAAACGGTAGTAAAACGGGTGTTGCATACGTGCTTTAACAGATTCAGTATTTCTAGGTGAATATGGTTAAAGGCAAGAGGCTCCATGGTAATTCCAGAGTAAGAATACGAATGTCCATTATTCCCATATAAGGCGGTAAGCCTTGGCTGTGGGTATGTTTTACCAAATAGGGTAATAGGGTCTTGTCGCCATTGTGTGATGGATGACAAAGTATTGAAATAATGGTCTGCTTTGAGAGCAGGAAGGAAAGTAGGGAAATAAATTAATTCTGCATCCTCCAGTGGCAGTAGTATTTTTTCTTCTTGTGATTTCGAAATAAAAGCGTCTAGATTAAACATATTGATAGACCCAATAAAGCAAAACAAACTGAAAGGGTAAACGTAAAATAAGCACCCATTTTGGAAGTCCAAGGGAGGCTTCTTTATTCTTTAGCATGTGAATATGTACGGGTAAATACAGTATCAATAAAACTATTATGGCAATTGCTGCAGTCTTCTGTGAATTAATATTCAAAAGCATAAAGCCAAAAATCATTTCCAAGATGCCCGACCATACTACCAAGTTATTCGGATTGGGTAGATAGGGTGGTATTATTTTCACAAATAGTTTTGGTTTCTGAAGATGAAGGAGCCCTATCAATACCATCACTGCACCGAAAACATATTGATGCCAAGGAAGCATAGTTTAATTTTTATTTAAAAGTACGAGTAGAATATGATTAAAACAAAAAACCCCTCCGAAAAGGAGGGGTCTTTTTTATGTGTAAGGGCGATGGTTTTTTATTCCTTCACCAAACGTTTCACGGTCTGCGCGCTGTTCTCGCCGGTGATC
>CAZOSF010000060.1:11115-14634 GCA_964582415.1 uncultured Alteromonas sp. | reverse complement strand
ATGCCTTGGAAGCCAATAGTTCTACCGCACTCACAGAAAATCTTGAGCGAAACCGAAAGCTCTTGGAACAATTGGAGGCCAAGGAGAAGGCCTTGAACGAAGAGGCAGCCCGATTGGAAGAACTACAGCGTAAATTAGCGGATCGCTCCCAGAGGGTGGAGGAATTGGAAAGCATTATCGCTGCCAAGGATGCCAAGATGCGCGCCTTGAAAGATGCCATCTCCGCAGCCCTTACCAACTTCGAAGGCAACGGACTTACGGTAGAGCAGCGCAATGGGAAGGTCTATGTGTCCATGGAAAATAAACTCCTTTTTGAAAGCGGGAGTTGGGCCGTGAACAGTCGGGGGCGTGAAGCCGTAGTAGCTTTGGGGAAGGTATTGGCTCAGAATAAAGAAATTGGTGTTTTAATTGAAGGGCATACGGATAATGTGCCGTATTCTGGAAACGGAAACATCAAAGACAACTGGGATCTTTCTACCAAACGAGCTACTGCGATAGTTAGCATTCTTACAGAAAACGCAGGTATCCCAAAGGACAACCTAACGGCGGCGGGTCGTGGGGAGTATGCTCCAATCGATACCAATGAAACTACGGAAGGGCGGGCCAAAAACCGACGTATCGAAGTGATTTTAGCACCGAAATTGGATGAGCTAACGCGTTTGCTGGAAGACAATGAGTGATTAGCAATTAACAATGAAAGATTGGGATAAAAGGAAGTTGCCCCAAATTTATTAATAGACTATTTAATGAATAAAGTTCTCTTTTTATGCTTCTTGTTGATCGGTTTGGTGGTGAAAGCACAAGATTTGCCGACGGAACCACAAAATGGTTTTGCATTTCCTATAGGTAGCAGATTCACGATAAAACTTCATCCAATTGATTCCACCCATTTTGACTATTCGATCATAGCATTTGAACCTTTTCAAGAAATTATAGATACATGGGAAACCGATCACTTATTTGAGACGAGTGGTGATGAAGGAATAATAGAATTCTATTTTTGTCTTGGAACCAGTGGAGTAACGGAAAAAGAAAGGGAAGAAAAGATGAAAGTTCTTCTGATAATGAAAAATAGAACCATGCACTCATTAACTTACGATTCCGATATACAACTTTATGAGAATGGAGAATTTGAAGACACTTCGAATGCTGGCACATATAGAGGAGCGATTGGAACGGAAATGTGGCCCTATATGATCTATCAAATTGGATTAAGTGATTTTAAAATATTGGAATAAAAATCGTTGATAGTAAGCCCATAGGTATCCCGAAAATGAAGATAATCTTAGAGACAGATCGATTGTTGTTGAGAGAATTGAACGTGGAGGATGCAGAAAATTTCTACAACCTCAATCTAAATCCAAATGTCATCAAATATACAGGGGATGCTGCCTTTAAAAGTGTTGAGGAAGCCCGGTTATTTCTTGAGAATTATCATGAATATAAGCGAAACGGCTATGGGAGATGGGCGGTAATCCATAAGGAAACGAATCAATTTATCGGTTGGTGTGGACTGAAGTTCGATCCTGTGGAGAATGAAACTGATATCGGATTTCGATTCTTTGAAACAATGTGGAATAGAGGATATGCCACAGAAAGCGCCATTGCTTGTTTGGAGTATGGTTTTGAAACCCTCAATCTAAAGCGTATTATTGGCAGGGCGATGAAAGAAAATAGTGCCTCTATTCAAGTATTGAAAAAAATTGGATTGGAATATGAGCGAGACACTGTATTTGAAGGACAGTATGCTGTTATCTACAAAATTGAAAAAAATAGTACCCAACAGATAGAGTAAATAATCTACAAAAATGACCGACCAACAATTTGAGAAATGCCTGCAGTGCCTTAACAGAAAAAAGGGCATAACCAGCAAAGCAGAAATCTGTAATATAAAGGGAAAGAATCTCGATTTTGAAGGGGAGTGTACTACGTTTGAACAAGATTCAAGTGTAGTGGTGGGAAAAGAGAATAAGATAAAGGCCATTCGTCCAAATGAACAGAGAGCTAGAAACGCCCAAATACTTATCGGAATGGTCCTCTTTTTTGAAATCGTTTCCATGGTATCCTCGTACCTTCAGTTGGATCTTCTGAAATCATTGGAACTCGGCGTGTATGTTACGGATGACGTGCTTGAACAAAACGATAGTAGGGAACAGATTGTTGCGCTACTCTATTTAATTGTTTTTATCATCTCGGTCGTGACCTTTATCCAATGGTTTCGACGGGCTTATTACAATCTAAACATTCGGACAAGTGCTAACCATTCTGAGGGCTGGGCTGCTGGGAGCTGGTTCGTACCGATACTTTCGCTCTTCAGACCCTACCAAATCATGAAGGAAATGTGGACCAAAACCGATTCACTCATCAAGTGGGAAAAACCTGAGTATATCAAGACGAGCCCTGGGATTATCGGAATCTGGTGGGCGTTATGGATACTTTCGGGTTATATCGGCAACTATGCCCTCAAAAGGGCCTTTAGAGGAGATACAATTGACGATTTTATTGACGCAACTTGGGCAGACATGGCCGTCTCGGCACTTGGAATTCCTTTGGCCATTGTCACTTGGATGATGATTAAGATGTATTCAAATAAAGAAGCACTTCTATCCGAATTGGAAATAACTAAAATCAACTTTAAATAACATTTATGAACCTTAAAACAACAACGCTGCTCACACTACTGTTCTTGACTTTTGGACTACAAGCACAGGATACCCCAGAAAAAATCATCAACGATTTTTTTAAAAATTATGAAACAAAGGGTCCGGGGAAGGCTATTGACGAATTGTATGCCACAAACCCTTGGACGACCAGGATTCAAGATGCCGTAAACAACGTGCGAACGCAATTTGAACGATTTGATGAAGAACTAGTTGGCAAATACCATGGTTTTGAAAAGTTGACCACCAAACAAATAGGCGATTCTTATGCCCTTTATGCCTACTTTATCAAATTCGACAGACAATTTTTACGGTTAACTTTTCAGTTTTATAAGCCCAACGACCAGTGGAGACTTTCTAGTTTTAAGTTTGACGACAGTTTTGATGATGAGCTCGAAGAAGCGGCAAAAATGTATTATTTGCCTCTAGATTAAATGTATGTACCGTTTTCGGTTATTTTCATCGCAGCGTAAAGCCTGAGAGGCCCAAGCTACCGTGCGAAACCTTTAGGTTCGAATCCTGCTGCCGCGCGATTGCATCGCGTGGCTATTATTTAGCAACTTCCAACTCCCACGAGATGCAATCGGGCGGTAGCGTCTGGGGTATATTGTCTTTATGTCGTGTGTATGTCGACTGTATGTCGACTTTATGTCGTGTTTATATCAAGTTTACTTCTGCTTTGCTATGAGAATACCCGCAGAATACTTAGAGAATAACCCCACCATACTCCCACTATACCCTTACCGTACTCCGATGAAGGCCTAAGTAACCTTTCAAGAGATCCTGAATCAAGTTCAGGATGACAAAATCTTGGGTAATTAAATTAATAGATACTTTTCACGCCTAACGCCTAACGCCT
>CAZOSF010000060.1:0-11015 GCA_964582415.1 uncultured Alteromonas sp. | reverse complement strand
ATTTCCGAAGGATTGTTGACCTCCCGTAACCCATTGCCCTGCATTTCATATATGCCCAATTCATTCGTGCTTCCAAATCGGTTTTTATGCGCTCTAAGAATTCGATAAACATGGTTGCGATCTCCTTCAAATTGAAGAACGGTATCCACCATATGTTCCAGTATCTTGGGTCCCGCGATATTACCATCCTTCGTAATGTGGCCGATGAGGATTACCGGGGTAGCCGTTTCTTTAGCAAATTTGATGAGTTCGGAAGTACACTCCCGAATCTGAGAAATACTGCCCGCCGTACTTTCGATCACATCGGTTTGTAGGGTCTGAATGGAATCGATTACTACAATATCAGGTTCTAGCGCTGCGATATTTCTGAAAATGCTTTGGGTTTTGGTTTCGGTGAGTATAAAACAATTTTTTGCATCCGGAACAATACGTTCTGCCCGCATCTTGATTTGTTGGGCGCTCTCTTCTCCTGAAACATAAAGGGTTTTATAAGGAAGCTGCAACGCCACTTGAAGCATTAGTGTACTTTTACCAATCCCAGGTTCTCCTCCTAGAAGTGTGAGTGATCCAGGGACCAGACCACCCCCCAGCACACGGTTTAGCTCGTGGTTTTTGGTGTCCATTCGGGCTTCTTCCGCGGCAGAAATTTCGGAGATACGTAGTGGTTTGGCAGCTCGTTTGGCAGAAGTCGATTCTGTTTTCCAGCCTGTGGATGGCTCCTTTTGAATGACCTCTTCCACAATGGTATTCCATTCCTTACAAGAAGTGCATTGCCCTTGCCATTTGGCAAATTGGGCACCACAATTCTGACAAAAATAGGCTGTTTTAACCTTGGCCATTAGTATCCGAAGTCTTCTTTAATCTTGTCTGCTTTGTCTAACATTAAATCGACAGTAATAAAATCAACTTCCTCCTTATTAAAGGCGGCTTGGTAGGTGCGCATGGCTTTTTTGGGTTCACCCATTTCTTCATATGAACGCGCCATATAGTAATCACCCAATACTTTGTCTGGATATTGTTTGGAAGCTAGTTTGGCGATTTCTTGAAGCGACTCCCATTGCTTTTTCTTTTCACAAGCGGTAGCACAGGCGATGTAATCGTTGATTCGAATCGGGTTTTCCAATCCGAAAAGTTCCTTTATAGTACCATATTTCTGTAGCAGGTATTCATGAATAGGGGTCTCCAATTTCATGATTTTCTCGTTGAATTCCTCCTTGGAAATAGGACGATATACAGAAAAGATTTTTTCTAGGGCCGATGGAATCGCACGAGCCACTAAAGAGTAATGGGTCGCACCCTCGAAGTTGTCGTAATAATAGGCAAAATTATCACTTTTCAAGGGGGAAAGTTTTTGGTTTAGATCTTCCGAAATATCCCGTAGGTTTTTGATATCGTCGGTTCCGGTAGCCAAATAGTAAAATATTTTGGATTGTATCGCAGGTATGCGTTCCGGCAGCCGTTCGTCAAGCATAGGTGCCAGATCCGGGCTCAATGAAATATATCCATTGAACATGGGCGGGTCTTTAAACAAATAGTAATTGATGTAGCTTGCCGTAAAGTCATGGCCAACGGCAATGGTGAACTTAGCCGTTCGAAAGTTATTGTCGATAAAGGGAATCAATTCCAAACCAACGAATTCAAAAAACTCGGCACCTTTTTCCGCTGGCATAAAACTGGTGTCGTCATAGCTGCAGTCGTCATAGCGTTTGTCGCCTTGCATAATTCCAACCACAATGGCTTCGGGCATATCTTCCCAATAGCTGAAATAATCCACATTCCCCGCTACAGGTTCAAAGAGGTAGTTGGCATCCAAAACAATCACAATAGGATAGGCTTTTTCAGTGTTGGTTTCGTAATCCCTGGGAAGCTGGATCTTCAGTTTTCTGGATTCTCCCAAACGCTCGGAAGAAAACTCTTCATAGATTATTTTCGACTGCCCCATGGCATGTAGGGACAATAATACTCCAAAAACTAGGACAAGGAATCGTTTCATGAATCTGGTATTTAGGGTAGGAAAGATACAATTTTTTAAAGACTGGAACGCCTTTCAGATCAACTCTTCGAATCCTTATTCAATAGGGGGAGTAACATTAGGGAAAGCACTCCAAAGAGGATGATATACAAGATATTGGAAGTCCAAACGATCCATCCCAAAGCTGTTCCAACAGTTTGGGCAATTCCGAAGATAAAGAGAATGCCAGCGATGGCTAATGGATAATAGCCCACACCGCTGTTGGTGAAAGCAAAGGTGAAGCTGCCCACAACGAAGGTGATCACCAAGGTGCCAAATCCAATCTCGGCAGTTTGCGGTAGCGCCTGGGTGGCGGTGTAAAAGGAAAGGAAATAAAGGAGCCAAATGGCAAAACTTAAAAGGACGAATGCCCCCTTTTGTTTCATGATCAAGATACTAAGTACGCCTTCTTTGAGGCCAAGAAGAAATCCTTTGATCTTTTTGGAGAAATTTCCTCGGGAATATTTCAGAAACAAAATAAATAACACCAATAGCAGCACTCCAAAAAGAGAAGCCCAAAGGAGCTTGGTCATTGGGAATATCCCATTGATATATTCGAATAGTTCTTGATACTGTAGGGCCAGGGCCAACCCTGTAAAGGCAAACAGGAAGATGAGGTCTACGATTCGTTCAGTGATTACAGTACCGAAACCCTTTTCAAAGGGAACTTTTTCGTATTTGTCCAATATGATCGCCCGGCTAAACTCTCCGCTTTTTGGAATGAACAAATTGGCCAAATAGGCCACCGAAACGGCGAGAAAACTATTCAATAATCTTGGCTGAAAACCCATAGGGCGAAGCATTAAACGCCAACGGTGGGCACGTATGACATGGCTCAAGGCACTCATCAGAACAGCGACCACCACATAACCATAGTGGGCATGTGTGAAGTGGAATTTTAGCTCCGTCCACTGATCGGGAGTGAATTTCGAGTAGAAATACCAAATGAGTAATACCCCGATAGCAAGCGGGACTATAATTTGAAGGATTCTGGAAAGTTGCTTATTCAAATTACCTCAAGAGGTTGTTTTCTTCATTTGGGAAAACCAGTGCGGGCTTGAATTTCCGTGCCTCTTCCATCGACATCAAGGCATAGGAAATAAGGATTAAAATATCCCCCGGAGCTACTTTGCGCGCGGCGGCTCCATTTAAAGTGATTTCCCCGGTATTTCTGGGACCAGGAATAACATAGGTCTCAAAGCGTTCCCCGTTATTGTTATTGACAATTTGGATTTTCTCACCTTCCACAATATTGGCGGCGTCCATCAAATCTTCGTCAATTGTTATGCTGCCGATGTAATTTAAGTCGGCTCCTGTTACCTTAACGCGGTGAATTTTCGATTTTACAACATGTATCAACATAGTGCAAAGGTATTAATTTAACGCCATATTATCGATTAGGCGAACTTCCCCAGCAAAGGCTGCCACGAAAGCACGGTAGGGAATCCCTTTCCGTTTTCTTTGGGCAGGTTGCAGAGAAGAAATGGGTGCTATTTCAAAATATTCCAAACGAAGGTGGGGATTCTGGGCAAAAGCCTTTTCCGCCATCTTTTTCAATTTTGGAATGCTTGTTTTGTCGAATTTGTCGCGTACAGCTTTCAAAGTTTGGTTGATTACTGCTGCTTCTTTGCGCTGTTCTTGGGTCAATCTTTTATTTCTGGAGCTCATGGCTAGGCCGTTCGCTTCCCGGTATATAGGGCATCCGATGATTTCGACATCCAGATTTTCCAAGGTCACCAATTTCTTGACGATTTGTAGCTGTTGGTAGTCTTTTTCCCCGAAATATGCTTTGTTGGGAGTTACGATTCGAAACAAAAGGTTCAGAACGGTGCCCACTCCATCAAAATGACCTTTGCGGAAACGTCCTTCCATAGTAGTTTCCAATCCGCCAAAACTGTAGGATTTGGAAACAACGGTATCTCCATAGATCTCTTTAGCCGTTGGTGCGAAAATCAATATATCCGAATCGATAGTTTCGATGAGTTTTTGATCATCTTCTAAAGTTCGGGGATATTTTTCAAGATCTGCCGCATTGTCAAACTGGGTGGGGTTTACAAAGATACTCACCACAACCAGGTCGTTCTCTTTGTTTGCCTGTTTTACCAGAGCCAAATGCCCTTGGTGTAGTGCTCCCATCGTGGGTACAAAACCAACAGACTTGCCGAGTTTTTTAAACTCGTCTATCTTTTGTTTAAGGGGAGTCTTTTTATTGAAAAGCATACCAAATAAAAATCGGGCAAAATTAAGATATTAAGGGCAATCTGCATAAAATTTCGTAATTTTGCGTGTTTTAAGCACCAAGCCAGTAAAGAAAACATTTTATGAAAGATAAAAGAGTCTTGTATGTGTCTTCCGAGGTAATTCCTTATCTGCCGGAGACCGAGATTTCTTCCATGTCGTTTGAGGCCCCCAGAATGGTAAACAATAATGAAGGCCAGATTAGGATTTTCATGCCTCGATACGGGAACATCAATGAACGCCGTCATCAGCTTCATGAGGTCATCCGTCTGTCGGGAATGAATATGGTGATCAATGATTTGGATATGCCGCTCATTATCAAAGTAGCTTCCATTCCCAAAGAGCGTATGCAGGTATATTTCATTGACAATGAGGATTACTTCAAGCGGAAAGCTACCTATGCTGATGAGGACGGAAATTTGTTTCCAGATAATGATGAACGGGCTATTTTCTTTGCCAAAGGTGTCATTGAAACCGTAAAGAAACTAAATTGGTCGCCAGATATTATCCATGTACATGGATGGTTGGCTTCCTTTCTTCCATTATATCTAAAGACCTATTACGACAACGAACCATTATTCGAAAACAGTAAGATTGTGACTTCTGTATACAATCAAGGGTTCGAAGGAACGTTAGATATGAAGTTGATGGACAAGATTCTATTCGATGGCATAGCGGAAAAATTGGTGGCACATCTCAAGGAACCCACCTATTTCAATGTCATGAAAACGGCCATGGATCATTCGGATGCTCTCATTGCCGGTTCGGAAGAATTGCCGTCAGACTTGGCGGACTATCTTAAAAAATCCGATGTGCCTGTGTTAAACTTTCATAATAAAGATGAATTTGGCCCAGCATATTTAGATTTTTACCAAAACAAAGTCTTGGGTTCATAAATTGCTAAAGAATTAGAATGAAAATAAGGAGTCTACTAACGAAACTCGGGATTACCTTTTTGGCTATCCTAGGGTTCGCTTCCTGTGATGAAGATTTCAGTAATCTAGATACAGATATTATTGGTGGTACATTTACCACACCCGATACCGTCTTTTCTGTAAAGGCGTACAGCAAATTGGTGGGGGGTGTTCAAACCAACGACCAACAAACCTACAAGCTGGGTATTTACAACGATCCTGTTTATGGAAAAACAGTGGTGAATTTCCTTGGGCAACTGGAGATGAGTGATAATGATCCTACCTTTCCAAATGATACCCTTGATGTGGTTTTGGAAAAGGTGATTCTTTCCATTCCTTACTTCTCCGACTCGGATGAAAACGACGAAGGGGATACGGTGTATACCCTTGATTCCATTTATGGTTCCGATCCCATCAACATTTCCATTTACGAATCGAATTATTTTTTAAGGGATTTCGACCCAAGTACCAACTTCGAGGAGGCCCAATTATATTATTCCAATCAAGGGGAGGAATTTGAAAATAATTTGGGAACACTGCTTACTACCATTGAAGATTTTATTCCTTCCGATGAGGCGGATGAATTCATTATTGAGGATTTAGATACCTTGAGTTTTGTACCAGGTTTTAATATTGAACTTCCGGTTGAATTTTTCCAAGAAAAAATCTTGGATCAAGAAGGGGAAGAAGTGCTAATTAACAACAACAACTTCAAAGAATATTTCAGAGGAATCTATTTCAAAGTCGATGACAATGCAAACGACGGGAATCTATCCCTTTTCGAATTGGACGACGCGAAGATAACCCTATACTATTCCTCCGAAACAACACTATTGGACGAGGACGGAAACCAAACTACCGATGACGATGGTAATATCGTTAGAGTGTTGGATTCATACGATCTTACATTTACAGGTATTAATGTAAATTCCTATTTCACCAATATTCCCGGCGATATATTGGCCGACTTGGAAGCTCCTAATACAGAAGAAGGGGAAGAGCGTCTTTATCTCCAGGGAGGACAGGGAATCGCAACCATTATTAAACTCTTTGATGGGGATGATAACCAGAATGGTATAGATGATCTGGAAGAATTGCGGGAACGTGAATGGCTGATCAACGAGGCCAATCTCATTTTTTATGTCGATCAGGATAGGGTTACAGGGGGAAGTAAAGAACCCGAACGAATCATGATCTTCGATACTAAAAATCATAACATTTTAGCCGATTACCAGATCGACCTTACTTCAAATTTATTGCCCGTGAATGCTATTACAGAGCACCTCGGCCGCCTAGAGCGAGGAAGTGATGGCAATGGGGAATTCTACAAAATAAAATTGACCGCCCACGTAAGCAACCTTATCAATCGGGATTCGTCTAATGTAGAACTCGGACTCGTAGTTTCCCAAAACGTTTCCTATGTTCGATTCTTTGAGACGGAAAATCCGCTTTTGGAAGACAGCTTCGAGTACATTCCCGGAGGAGATATTGTTTCCCCTGAAGGAACTGTTCTGCATGGAAACCGCTCCGAAAATCCCGAGAAGCGTTTGAAAATGCAATTGTATTACACTGAACCCGATTAAGTATGTGCGGAATTGTTGGTTATATAGGAAGTCGAGAGGCATATCCCATTATCATGAATGGTTTGAAGCGACTCGAGTACCGAGGCTATGATAGTGCCGGAATTGCCCTGTATGATGGTACAGGTATTCAAATGGCCAAAACCAAAGGAAAAGTCTCCGATTTAGAAGAGCGTGTTGCAAAAGAATTAACCCCTAAGGGTTCTTTGGGGATAGGCCATACCCGTTGGGCTACACACGGAGTTCCTAATGATATCAATTCCCACCCTCATTATTCCATGAGTGGAGATTTGGTGATTATCCATAATGGAATTATCGAGAATTATGCCTCCATAAAAAAGGAATTACAAAAACGGGGTTTTGTTTTCAGAAGTGATACCGATACCGAAGTGTTGGTGAATCTCATCGAACATATCAAAAACAAGGAAAACCTAAAACTTGGTAAAGCGGTGCAAACAGCATTGAATCAAGTGGTAGGGGCCTACGCCATCGCCGTTTTCGACAAGAATAAACCCGATGAAATTGTGGTAGCCAAATTGGGAAGTCCTTTGGCTATTGGAATCGGGGAAGACGAGTTTTTTGTTGCCAGTGATGCCACACCTTTTATAGAGTTTACCAACAATGCCATTTATCTTGAAGATGAGGAAATGGCTATAATTCGTAGAGGAAGGGAAGTGCGTGTTCGAAAAATAAAAGGAGATGCTCCGGTTGAGCCCTATATACAGGAACTCCAATTGAATTTGGAGCAAATTGAAAAGGGTGGATACGACCACTTCATGCTAAAGGAGATTTATGAACAACCCAACGTGATTCATGATACCTATCGTGGAAGATTATTGGCGAGTGAAGGGATTTTGAAACTTGGAGGTTTGGAAGATCATATCAAAAAGTTTCTCAATGCCGATCGTATCATCATCGTGGCCTGCGGCACGTCTTGGCACGCTGGACTGGTGGCAGAATATATTTTTGAGGATTGGGCGCGAATTCCTGTAGAAGTAGAATATGCTTCCGAATTCCGTTATCGAAATCCAATCATCACTGAAAAAGATGTGGTCATCGCTATTTCACAAAGTGGTGAGACCGCAGATACGTTGGCTGCGATAAAGCTAGCTAAAGAACGCGGAGCCTTTGTGTATGGAGTTTGTAATGTCGTGGGATCTACCATTTCACGCGAGACTCATACAGGGACCTATACTCACGCGGGACCTGAAATTGGGGTAGCTTCCACCAAGGCATTTACCACCCAGATTACAGTACTCACAATGATTGCCCTCCGTTTAGCTAAGGAAAAAGGGAGTATCTCCCAGCGAGACTATATGAAGCACCTTCGCGAGTTGGAACTTATACCATCCCACGTGGAGGAAGCACTTCAAAGTGACGAAAAGATTCAGGCCATTGCCAAAGTATTTATGAATGCGCGCAACTTCCTTTATCTAGGACGTGGCTATAACTTCCCCGTTGCTTTGGAAGGGGCTTTGAAACTGAAGGAGATTTCCTATATACATGCTGAAGGCTATCCAGCCGCGGAAATGAAGCATGGTCCTATTGCTTTGATCGATGAGCACATGCCCGTCGTGGTAATTGCTGTGAACAGCAATCATTATGAAAAGGTAGTAAGTAATATTGAAGAAATCAAAGCGCGAGCGGGTAAAATCATTGCTGTGGTGACCGAAGGGGATACCACTGTCAAAGAACTCGCCGACTATATCATGGAGGTGCCAAAAACACCAGAGGCATTGAGTCCGTTGGTAACCACTATACCATTGCAGTTGCTTTCGTATCATATTGCAGTGATGTTAGGTCGAAATGTGGATCAGCCAAGAAACTTGGCAAAATCGGTCACGGTAGAATAGTTTTCTTTCTTTTTCTGCTACATTTGAGGGTATGAAATCGGTCATTAATCTTATTTCAGGCCCTCGAAATATATCTACTGCCTTGATGTACAGTTTTGCCCAACACCCTGAAATAAAGGTGTTGGATGAACCTTTCTATGGCTATTACTTGAAAAATGCCGATGTTCAGATTACGCATCCGATGGAAGCTGAAATTGTTCAGGCAATGGAGACGGATCCGAGGGCTATCATCGAGGACATCAATAATCTCGCTGCATCTCATACCGTTTTTGTAAAAGGAATGGCCCATCACTATTTGATGGAAGAACTAGATTTTATCCTTGATTGGAAGAATGTTATTTTAATCCGCCATCCACAAAAACTAATCGCCTCTTTTTCTAAGGTGATAAAAAACCCAAATTTGCAGGATATTGGTATTAAGAAGGCGGCAGCAATCTACGATTATTTGGATGCTAAAGGCGTTCCACCTTTGGTTATCGATAGTGATGCCCTTATGGAAAACCCAAAAAATTACCTTAAAAAGTTATGTGCACGATTAAACCTCGCTTTTTCTGAAGACATGCTTTCTTGGGAAAAAGGGGGGATTCCAGAAGATGGGTTGTGGGCACCCTTCTGGTATAAGAACGTACATAGAACGTCGGGCTTTAGTGTGCAACAAGCGAAGTCTGTACCTCTGCCATCCACATTGAAGGGTTTACTCAAAGAAGCACTTCCGTATTATGAAACCCTTCAAAAATCGATACTTTTAAACGACTAAACGAC
This sequence comes from uncultured Alteromonas sp., assembly GCA_964582415.1. Classification (GTDB taxonomy): domain Bacteria; phylum Bacteroidota; class Bacteroidia; order Flavobacteriales; family Flavobacteriaceae; genus CAZOSF01. The sequence goes on along the minus strand of CAZOSF010000060.1, from coordinate 1,657 downwards.
TATCCCATGTTACAGCAATTCGACCCCAGAAATGAACATATTCAAGTTTTTGTAAAAGACGGGCTCTATCCGCGTAATGAAGCCAAGGTATCCGTTTTCGATAGTTCAGTCCAGGGAGGAGATGCGGTCTGGGAAGGCCTTAGGGTATACCCCGAGGGAGTGGTTTGTTTGGACAAGCATTTAACCCGTCTGCAAGAATCTGCCAAAACATTGGCTTTTGTTGATATTCCCAGCAAGGATTTTATCAAACACGCCATTAAGTCCACTTTGGACGCTAATGGAATGAAAGAGGACACTCATATCCGACTCACTCTTACCCGTGGTGAGAAAATTACCAGCGGGATGGATCCCCGTTTAAATCAGAAGGGCTCTTGCCTAATTGTCCTTGCGGAGTGGAAACCGTTGGTGTATGATAACGAACATGGAATCAAGGTGATTAGTGTGAGTCAGCGTCGCAATGCTCCTCAATTTTTGGACAGTAAAATTCATCATAATAACCTACTGAATAATATCATTGCCAAGATTCAGGCGAATGTTGCCGGCAAAGATGCCGGTCTTATGTTAGACGACCGCGGTTTTGTTGCCGAACTCAACGGCACCAATTTGTTTATGGTGAAGCACGAAAAAATTTTCACTCCTTATGCGCATGCTTGCCTGCCCGGAATTACTCGAGCAACCGTAATGGAATTATGCACTCGGGAAGGCCTTTCCATTGAAGAAAAAGATATTACTTTAAGTGAAATGTACAACGCCGATGGTGTATTTGCTACGGGTACGATGGGGGAACTTACTCCTGTAATAGAAATCGACGGAAGGACCATAGACAGCAACAGCCCGTGTATGTCTAAGGTGTTTCATTTGTTTTCAAAATCGATTCGCAACTATTGTGAGCCTTTGGTCTAAGCTTCTGGTTTTTAGGATTTTCTAATGCAATCTAAATACGTCTAACCTGTCGGCAAATATTTCGGTATTCTCAGAATGCGCTTTCCCAGTTAACAATTTCTTAAAAAAACCCCATGGTAATTGGCATCTCAGTAATTTTTATCTCTATATTTAGCCAGTAATAAACCATTTCAAAAACTATGAGAAGTATTTTAATTGTTTGTTGTTTGCTGGCCAGCATGGTTGGTTTTGCCCAAACAACTGTTAGTGGAAATGTGGTGGATGAATCCTCTACGCCTGTAGTTGGGGCCAACGTAGTGGTGAAAGGCACCTCTGCGGGGACAGCTACCGATTTCGATGGAAACTTTTCCTTGTTGGTCGATGCCCAACCCCCCTTTACTCTTCAAATTTCAAATATTGGTTATGCTGCCAAGGAGGTTGAGGTTACCGCCAATAACCAAACCATAAACGTGGTTTTGGTTGAAGGTTCCGAATTGGATGAGGTGATTATCTCTGCATCAAGAACACCTGAAAGGGTTTTCGAATCTCCAGTAACCGTAGAGCGTTTCGGTATCAAAGAAGTGAGGAACACGGCCTCTGCGGATTTCTATGATGGATTGGAGAACCTCAAAGGAGTTGATATCAACACCAACAGTTTAACTTTTAAAGCCATCAATACCCGTGGTTTCGCGACTTTTGCCAATACGCGATTCATGCAATTAGTAGATGGTATGGACAACTCTGCTCCCGCTCTGAATTTCCCTTTGGGAAATCT
>CAZOSF010000059.1:8230-14672 GCA_964582415.1 uncultured Alteromonas sp. | reverse complement strand
AGATTACGGTCTAGATCGTCCCTATCTTAGTCATCCGATTGAATCTGAATAATTGATTCCCGCATTACTAAAGATGAAACCAACCGAATTCCAGTTGATTTTTTGTTACCTTTAGGAATCAACTAACAACCATCGTATGGCGAAATACACGCGTATCCAATCCATAGATTTACTTCGTGGGTTGGTAATGGTCATCATGGCCTTGGATCACGTTCGGGATTATTTTCATATCAATGCGATCGCGGGCAATGATCCCACCAACATGGATACGACCACCCCAATGCTATTCTTTACACGTTTTATAACACATTACTGTGCTCCAACTTTTGTTTTTTTAGCGGGTACTTCTGCCTTTTTGTACGGTCGGAATAAAACCAAGAAGCAATTATTCAAGTTTTTATTTTCAAGGGGAATTTGGCTCATCATTGTTGAAATAGTACTCATGAATCTTCTTTGGTGGTTTGATATCTCGTATGGGTTTGTCAATCTTCAGGTAATCTGGGCCATAGGACTCTGTATGGTGTTGCTTTCACTCATTATCATGCTGCCCAAAAAAGCAATATTACTCCTATCGCTGCTGATGGTTTTCGGACATAATGCTTTGGATGGGATTACCATGCAAGGAAATGACCCCTTGTCTTTGCTGTGGTATGTTGTTCATCAATTCCAGTTTACCATGGTTGGTGGTCGCTTGTTCGGATTCATGTATCCTATTGTTCCTTGGGTCGCGGTAATGAGTTTAGGCTATTTGTTGGGAAGTTTGTATCATCGGGAATTTTCACCTGAGCAACGAAAAAAATGGCTTCTTTGGTTGGGCTTCGGCTGTTTGGCTATTTTCATTCTTGTGCGTGGCACGAATGTTTATGGTGATTTGGCGCCTTGGACGGAACAACGCAATGGGGTATATACTTTCCTTTCCTTCCTCAATGTGACAAAATACCCGCCTTCCTTGTCTTACCTTTTGATTACACTTGGGCCCGGATTTTTGTTCCTTTATATTTCTGAACGCTGGAATAATAAAATCACCGATTTCTTTTTGGTTTTTGGCAGGGTTCCTTTTTTCTATTATGTGGTTCACGTATTTCTCATTCACACCGTCGCTATATTGTTATTGATGCTTATGGGGAAAGACTGGACCATTTTAGTGGGCAGTGAGATGATTACAACCAATGTGACAGCGGGGTATGGTTATTCCTTAGGGGTGGTCTATCTGGTATGGGTTCTTATCGTTACGGCATTGTATTTTCCCAGCAAATGGTATATGGAATACAAGGCAAGGAATCGCGATAAATGGTGGCTTAGTTACCTGTAAAAATCCCCTCGTAGCAACGAAGGGATTTTACTAACTAACCAATCAAATATAAACTAAGTGTGTTCTCTTAATTGCAAAGAGACACAATCCTGAGTATCTGGTTTTTGAGTTCTTGGTTGGTGTTTACCTCAATTACATCACCATTACTTTTTATAAGGCCGACAGGATATTGAATGGTCACCAACGTGGAAGGGTTAAGCGATTGAATGGTAGAATAAACATCCCAATCATGCTCTAGGGTAATGGTTTCAAAATCTGAAGTGCCAGAATCGAAAAGTGATAGATCGATAGGATACTGAAAATCAACACAGGTAATCACTTCATCAAAAAATTCCCCACTGTGGCAACCTACCACGTAATCATACAGGACCTCTAAACTGGGTATTTCAACCTGACTATAATTACACATATTTAGAGTGACAGGAAAATCAGGCTGCACCAGTGCGCCTTGTGGTATTTCACTGAAATCTTCCGGAGAATTCATGTTGTGCTGTACACCATTCACCCACAAGCCATAAGGGAACTGAATACTGAAACAATCGGCGCTATCAATAAAATCATCAAAGGATCCGTCATGGGATGTAACCGATCGCACCAAGCTTGCCAGTTCCTGGTCTTCCAAAAGAGAGGTTTCCGCCGGATTATCGGTTTCATTAAACTCTTCTTGCTGACAGCCAACTACTATTAATGCAATAAAAAGGGGCACTATCCATTTCATAGTTTCTTCACTTTCATTTTCACAAATAAAACAATTTAATCGCAAAAATTCCTACCCCCATCCAATCTATTGCAATATTTATATCTTTACGCAAAGGCCTGATGGTATGTCGAAACCACTATTCGAAGATATTTGCAAGGAAGATATTTTTGCCCAGATTTATGAGAAATGGGCCGAGCATCTTCACAATTTCCTGTACTACAAATATGGAGAGCATATCAATCCTGAGGATAAGGTACAAGAGGCGTTTATCAAGTTGTGGAAAAACTGCAAAGAAGTTCCCATCGACAAAGCCAAAAGCTTTCTGTTTACTGTTGGAAACAACCTAACCCTGAATGCTATCAAACATCAAAAGGTAGTGCTCAAATATCAACAGGAAAAACCCATTTCCCATACGAACGAAACCCCCGAATTTATCATGCAGGAGAATCAGTTTATGAAAAAGCTCCAAGATGCCTTAGCTAAATTACCGGAAGGACAGCGGGTCGCTTTTATGATGAATCGGGTGGAAGGAAAACGGCACAAGGAGATTGCCGAAATTTTAGGCATCTCTAGAAAGGCTGTAGAAAAGCGTATTTATACGGCCTTAGAAAAGTTACGAGAAGAAATTGAAGAAATTTAATTCCTTTCTGGGTAGGAAATTTTTGAATTGAGTTGTTCTATAAGTGAATTGACATGAAAAAGGAAGATTTAATTATCAAATGGCTGGATAACAGCTTGGATGAGAAAGAGCTAAAGGCGTTCGAGGAATTGGACGCCTCTAGTACTTTTATAAAGATCGATGAAGCCATGCAAGCCTTTAAAGCCCCATCCTTCGATAAAGCAGTCTCTTTCGAAAAAATTCAAGCTCAGAAAACACACCAGGAACACCATTTCCCGTGGAAGCGATACATCGCTGGAATTGCAGCGCTGTTGGTAGTTTCTTTGGGTGTTTATTTCAGTTACTTCCAAACGAATACCACCACCTTTTTTGCCCAAAATCGAGAACATCAAAATGTAGTTTTACCGGATGCCTCTAAAGTTGTACTAAATGCAGGTTCCTCAGTTGCATTCAATGAGGAAGATTGGTCAACGAACCGAAAGTTATTCCTAAAAGGAGAAGCCTTTTTTGACGTAGAAAAGGGCAGTACTTTTTCGGTAGCTACCGATCAGGGCATTGTTACTGTTTTAGGTACCGAATTCAATGTAAAGGCTCGGGATGATTTTTTTGAAGTTATTTGCTATGAAGGCTTGGTTTCCGTGGAGTACCAGGGGAAAACATTGAAGTTGCCGGCTGGAAATGCCTACCGAGTTTACAAAAATCAAGAATTTATCCCAGAGGTCGCTGTCCCAAAACCTACCTGGATTGTTGGAGAATCGTCATTTCAAAGCGTTCCATTTTCTGAAATCATCTTAGAATTAGAGCGGCAATACAACATTACTGTAAGCTATGACACGTCGCTTTCCCAAACAATACTAACAACCAGCTTTACCCATAAAAATTTAGATGCTGCCTTGCAAGCCATTACAATTCCGCTTAAATTGTCATACGATCTAGAAGGAAAAAATGTGATGCTTAAACCTCAGCAGTAGTGAACCACCTGAAAAAGGTATTATTTTTATTCGCTCTTACCCTCTATTCCCTCCCTATCCATAGTCAAGAAACCGCGTCGCTGCGAAAGTATCTCGAGGATTTGGAGCAGCAATTCCCATATCGCTTTTCGTACAAGGATGCAGATGTTGCCCCGTATTCGATAGCAACAAAAAAATTCACTTCCTTCAACATGACCTTGGACTATCTGCGGTCGGCGACCTTGTTCGATTATACCCCTGTGGATACTACTACCATCGCTTTAAGCCTAAACGATTCACTTCTTTCCATTTGTGGGACTGTCTATTCACAGGAAACAAACGCACCGCTACCAGGAGCTGTTGTAACAACCCCATATCAGCAACTGGCGACAGATTCGGAAGGTAACTTTACCACAAGGGTTAAAACGGAAACCGATTGGATTGGCATCAGCTTTACTGGATACAATGAAGTTCGATTCAATGCTGATATTTTTATTGTTAGTGCCTGCAAATCGGTATATCTATCCAGAAAAATCGAACAACTAAACACGGTTACCCTGAGCAATTATTTGGCCAAGGGTATTGCAAAAAACCTGGATGGTTCCCTAACCGTGAATTATGAGGAATTCGATATACTTCCCGGGCTCATCGAACCGGACGTATTACTTACAGTCCAGGCCCTACCAGGAATTCAGAGCGTGAATGAAACCGTCTCATATATCAATATCCGGGGGGGAACCAACGATCAAAACCTTATTCTTTGGGACGGGATCAAAATGTATCAAAACGGGCATTTCTTCGGACTCATTTCTGCATTTAATCCACAACTTACCAAGAAAGTTACCTTGATAAAAAACGGTACTACCGCGACCTTAGGTGACGGAGTTTCTGGTGTGATCGCCATGGAAGGAAGCGATCACATCAACCAAGAGCTAATCTTGGGGGCTGGCCTCAACCTTTTAAGCGCCGACGCCTTTGCCGATGTGCCTCTGGGTTCGATTGGATCGCTGCAAATCGCTGGCCGGAAATCGGTGAATGGACTCTTCAATACCCCAACCTATCAAGCCTATTTTGATCGTGCTTTTCAAAATACGGAGGTGACTTCAGCCGGGACTAACTTTTCAAATTCCAACGATGATTTTCAATTCTATGATACCAGCATCAGAGCATTGTTTGCCCCCACTGAAAAAGACCGACTTCGTTTGAACTTTCTTGTATTGGGGAATTCCCTGGAATTTCTGGAGAGTGCCTTGGTGGATGGAGATCCCCAATCGCTTCGAAGTGATTTGCTTCAGGATAATATTACTGGTGGAATTTATTATCAACACCTGTGGAATGATAGTTTCAATACCGAATTGCAAGGTTATGGTACCGCCTACTTATTGGAAGCAACCAATTATGATATTCTGAACAACCAGCGACTGATTCAAAAAAACAAAATTGAAGAAACTGGCTTCATTCTTAAATCGAATCTTCAACTGAATCAAAATTGGAACGGTCGGATCGGCTACCAATTTCTAGAGACAGGCATCACTAATTTCGAGCAAATCAACAATCCGTTTTTTGAACGTTTGGACAAACAAGTACTCAGAACCAACAGTTTGTTTGCAGAAACTCAATTTCGCCCTTTTCAAAACACTCTTCTAAATATGGGGGTTCGGTTAAATCATGTGGGCAAGTTCAACCACTGGTATTTTGAGCCACGTTTTAGTTTCAACCACCGCTTCCTGAACTATTTCACTTTCGAAGTTTTGGGAGAAATGAAGAGTCAGACCACCTCCCAAATTATCGACTTCCAAACGGACTTTCTTGGGGTTGAAAACCGCAGGTGGGTACTTTCTAAACCCGGAGAAATTCCTGTAATCACAAGCAAACAACTTTCGGCGGGGATTACAATTAACCGAAGGGGGTGGCTGGTAAGCTTAGAACCTTTTATCAAGGAAGTAAAAGGAATTACCACACAAAGTCAGGGATTCCAGAACCAATTTCAAATCGAACGCTCCCATGGAAGCTATTTGGTGAAAGGTATTGACCTCCTCGTGAATAAACGCTTTAAAAATTTAAATACCTGGCTGAGCTATTCCTACACCAAAAACGACTATCGTTTTGAGATGCTGGAGCCCAGTGAATTCCCTAATAATTTGGACATTCGGCATACTTTTACCCTAGGATGGGATTATAATTGGAACAACCTCAATTTGGCAGCAGGCCTAAATTGGCACTCTGGGAAGCCCACTACCCTATTGCAGGAAGGAAATGAAGTGGTGAATGGAGCATTAAATTTCGACAGTCCGAACGACTATAATATCGACGATTATGTTCGGGTGGATGTTTCTGGCACCTATCGCTTCCGTCTGGGTGGCCATTCGGAATGGTTTGCAGGGGTTTCTCTTTGGAATTTATTGGATAGGAAGAATGTTATTAATCATTTCTTCCGATTGAATGATGACGAAATGGTCGAAGAAGTTGACGAATTTGCCCTGCGCTTTACTCCAAACCTTTCCCTTCGCGTTCGCTTTTAAATAAAAATCCCGAACCTCGAAAGGTCCGGGATTCTTTGGGGCAAAAAAAGATTATTGTTTCTGGAAAGTAAGGAAATCGGTACCTCCATTTCCGCCACTGACATCTATCAGTTCAATCTTGGTATTAGATACCGAGACGAAATCCCAGTCATCATTCAAGTCGTCAAATTTATTATCTGGCGATACAGCAAAAGCTAAATTGAAATCATCATCCTCGATATTCGGGTCATCGTCACCGGAATTGCTATCGGTTACACTCCAAGTACCGTTTACCGTATCGGAGCCATTCGTCGCCACCACTGTTCCGTTGGCATTGAAAGTGAAGACATAGCCTTGGAA
>CAZOSF010000059.1:0-8130 GCA_964582415.1 uncultured Alteromonas sp. | reverse complement strand
AGTGAATATCCATAGAAATCATAGGTTTCATCTACCCCATCATCCAAATAGGTTCCAACATACCATGCCCCGTCGACAAGAATATCGATAAGTTCTTGACCGCCACCGCCGCCACCGCAACCGGTGTAAGGATCACGACCGAAGGTAAGGTAATCGGTACCACCGCCTCCGCCGCTAACATCCATCAATTCGATGATTAGGTTGGTGAAATTTTGAACATCCCAATCGTCATTCAGATCTTCGAAGGGATCGTCGCTTCCGGATAGGGTGAAGTTCATTACCAATTCGAGGACTCCACTATCGATTCCTACAGACCAGAAACCATTTTTAGTATCCCCAGAACTTGCGGCAACCACAGACCCATCTAAATTAAAGGTGAACTGATAGTCAACATAATCACAGGTCTCATCGTTTCCATCATCTTCCAATAAATTGATGTACCAAATTCCAGCGGTCAATTCGTTGATTAAATCATTCACATCATTACCTCCACCACCAGTGTAAGGCTCACGCTCGAAGGTGAGATAATCGATACTACCATCGCCACTTTCGTCACGAAGGCGAATGATTTGTTCCGTGGCTTCTAGGATGTCCCAATCTTCATCGAACTCATCTAAAGGTGCATTCATTCCAAAATAAAGATCAACTTTCTCTACACCGCTATCGACATAGAAATTCCATGTACCCGGTGTATTACCTGTAGTATTGGCCGCATTGGCAGTACCATCGGAAGCGAAAGTGAAGGTGTAGCTTTGGTAATCGCTTGTCTCATCAAAATCGTCGAAATAGTAGGTAACATACCATTCTCCGGAAGTAATCAGTGCTTCAAAATCGGACGCATTGGGCCCATCTGAAGAGCAATCGGCTTGGGTAATGGCGTTGTTCAGTTCCTGATTGGAATTCACCACAATAATTTCCCCGTTTACAATAACCGACATTGGATAATCGATAGCCACATAAATCCCCTCCTGAAGGTAAATGAGGTATTCAAACCATTCGTAGCTATTATTCAAGGTAATGGTATTGGTTTGTTCGTTCGCTTCATTATAAATAAAACAATCGATGGGGTATACAAAATCAACGCATGTATAGGTATTGATAATGTCATCTGAACAATTAGCAATCGCTGCATTCAGCTCCGCCTGACTATTAACGGTAATCGATGTGAAATCCTCGGTGGAAAGAGTTATGGGGAAAACGATTTCCAGCACATCGGTATCATTAGGAAACTGATCAAAAATTGCTTCAATTTGAGATAAGTCATTAATCGATTGCAAAGTCAATTGTTGCCCATTTGCTACAACGGCAATGGGGTATTGTACCGACGTACAATCACTTCCGTCGATAATATTATCGAGGGAACCATTGTTTTGGGAGGCACTTAATAAAATTTGGGTTAGCTGAGAGCCCGCCGTGAAGGTTTCCTCTGTGTTGGTGTCGTCGATGAATTCTTCTTCTTCCTTCTGACACCCAGTAAACACTAGTGCTACCATCATGGCAATTACAAATCGTAGGTTAATTTTCATTTTCATAATTTTTTAATTCGTATTTGTAGTTGAAACAGCTAAACAAAAATTTACCCTACCGCAATATGAAAAAAAAATAATTACTTTTACCCCACAACCTTTACCCAATGAATGAAAACGTTTGCTCCGAATCTATCTTCAACAGGCTTTATGAAAAATGGGGCAAACCGATTTATCATTTCGTTTTCTTTAAGTGTGGCGATGAAGCCCAGGCCAATGATTTGGTACAAGAAGCCTTTATCAAGTTGTGGCAAAATTGTGAAAAGGTAAGTGAGGGAAAAGCAAAATCCTACCTCTATACAGTCGCCAATAATATGTTTCTAAATGAAGTGGCCCATCAAAAGGTGGTATTGCGGCATGCCCAGCGGCAGCCCAAGCCTATCAATGAGCAATCACCGGAGTATTTGATGGAAGAGAACCAATTTCATCAAAAACTGAAAGATGCCATAGCCGATCTTACCGAAGCCCAACGCACTGCCTTTTTGATGAACCGAATAGAGGGAAAAAAATATTCAGAGATTGCAGAGATTTTAGACATATCGGTGAAAGCTGTCGAAAAGCGAATGAGTCAAGCGTTAGCTGCTTTGAGGGATAAAATTGAAGGAATCTGATTTTTAGGGTAGGGTAAAAAGAATATAGGCTGTTATAGTAGCGAGTTTGGAACAGGAATTATGGACAAAAACTACATTTTACACAAATACTTAAACGGGGAAGCCTCTGCAGAAGAAATCCGACTATTACAGGAGGATGCTGAAATGGCGCCTCTTTTGAAAATTGCACAAGCTACTTCAGAGTACGAAGTTCCTGGTTATCAGGAAGTCTCAAATAAGGAAAAAATTGCCCTGCGTAAAGCTTCTACCTCAAAAGTAAGAAGTCTGAATCCATGGAAAACAGTTTTGAGAATCGCTGCCATCGTAGCGGTTGCAGCTTTAAGTTATGTTTTCTTGACAAACCGTGACACCAATATTACTACGGACATTGCGCAAAAAGAAACGCTACTATTACCGGATACTTCCGAAGTTATTTTAAATGCCCAATCCGAAATTGTTTATAATAAAAAGGAATGGGATAACAATAGATCGCTACAGTTAGATGGGGAAGCCTATTTCAAGGTAGCTAAAGGAAAAAAATTCGATGTGAACACGTCTCAAGGAGTGGTTTCCGTTTTGGGAACCCAGTTCAACGTTTTTTCAAGGGGAAAACAGTTTTATGTAAAATGTTTTGAAGGACTGGTTAGTGTGGCCTATGCCGACACGCTTGTAAAGCTACCCGCTGGCACCTATATAAAAGTCGAAAACAACACACTTTTGGCTTATGAAAATACAACAGAGGGCGCTCCTTCTTGGATTGGTTTCGAAAGTCGATTCGAAAACGCGGATTTACGGTCGGTTTTGGAAGAATTAATGCGTCAATACCCAGTAAAAATAACTTTAAAAGATGTTGCTACTGCCCGATATACGGGTAGTTTCACCCATAAGGATCTCAATGTAGCCCTTCGCTCTATATGCGAACCCCTACAATTGGAGTATACAGTCAATGGAGACCAAGTGACCCTATATGCGAGGAACAGTCGTTAGGAAATTTGTTTGTCTTATTGGTGTTTTTGTTTTTCTACTTCCTGGTTTGCTTTTTGGGCAAGAACGGGAGAAGGTATCGTTATATACGATCATACTTCAGTTGGAAACGGAACACCAAATACTCTTTTCCTATGTCATTGACGAAGTAAAAGCTGTTGCCTTCGAAGCTCCACTTGAAGGGCTCAGTCTTGAAGAAACCCTTACCTATATCAACGAAAACACGCCCTTTCGTGTTCAAAAATTAAGTGATCGCTATTATACGGTCGCGCGAAATGTAGCTGAGGATAGCAGGATTTGTGGCTCTTTAGTAGACAGTGCGTCTGGAATGCCCATGTCTAATGCCTCTATACAGGTGGCGAATGCGAACTATGCAACGCTCTCCGGGAATGATGGAAGATTCTTTCTTCCAAACAACTTATCGGATGCCACGGTTGAAATTAGTTTCTTAGGTTATGAAACGATAACTATTCCCATTTCCAAACTCGGAGAAAATTGCCCGCAGTTATTGATGGTTTCCAGTATTTCCGAACTCAATGAGGTACTTATCAGTAGTTTCCTTGTAAAAGGTATTAATAGAAATAGTGACGGCTCTACTAGTTTAAATACCGAAAATTTCGGACTGGTGCCTGGGCAAACCGAGAACGATGTACTTCAGATTGCACAAACCCTTCCTGGTGTTGCGAGTGTCAATGAAACGATTTCAACTATTAACATACGGGGTGGGACCAATGATGAAAACCTCATTCTTTGGGAAGGAATTCGAATGTACCAAACTGGTCATTTTTTTGGATTGATTTCGGCTTTTAACCCCAACCTCACACAAGAGCTAACTCTTTATAAAAATGGAACTCCTGCACAATTTGGGGAAAGTGTTTCGGGGGTGATTTCCATGGGATCCAACAACAATATCACTGAAGAATTTCGAGGCGGGGTGGGATCAAACCTGATCAACACCAATGCCTTTCTGGAGTTCCCTATCTCGAAAAAGTTAGGGGTGCAGCTTTCCGGGAGAACCTCCATCAACGGATTGTTTGAAACCCCTGTGTATAATAACTTCTCCGACCGGGTTTTTCAGGATACGGAAATCACCAACAATCAGAATTCGGCAGAATTCACGGACGTACTTTTTCAAGAAGATTTTTATTTTTATGATATAGGGGGAAAATTGCTTTGGGACCCCAGTGAGAACGATCAGGTACGCTTGAGTTTTATCGCTATGGAGAATCATTTTGAGTTCTCGGAAAGGCTATCGGAAAGCGAGGAAACGAGTCGGTTGGAACAGAAAAGTCAGGCGGCCGGAATTCAATGGCGTCATCAGTGGTCGAACCGGTTTAGCACCACTGCGTCCTTTCATGTATCCCATTACCTGTTGGACGCCTTGAATCAGGATATATTCACTACACAGGAAATCAACCAAGAAAACGAGGTTTTGGATTTGGGTGTAAAACTTGATTCCCGTTGGCACATCACAGAATCCTGGCAACTGGCATCAGGTTATCAATTTTTGGAAGTTGGTGTTTCCAATATTCAAGATGTGAATCTACCCCGATTTAGGGATTATACAAGGAATGTGCTTCGATCTCATATTGTGCACTCCTCCCTTAATTATCGTTCCCCAAACAACAAAACAAGGGCTGTCGTCGGGCTACGAGGCAACTATTTTGAAAAATTCAGCCAGATAACAGTAGAACCTCGATTGCACCTTTATCAAGAACTGGTAGATGGTTTTGCCTTGGAATTGGGTGGGGAAATGAAAAGTCAGACACTTACTCAGCGTATCGATTTACAGAGTGATTTCCTAGGGGTGGAGAAAAGACGTTGGGTACTGGCCGATGAAGAAGAAGTCCCTGTAAAAATGAGTCAGCAAGCTTCTTTAGGATTTTTATTCAACAAGAGAGGATGGTTCGTGAATGTGGAAGGTTTTTACAAAAAGGTAAATGATATTACCAGCAAGAGTCAGGGTTTTCAAAATCAGTTTCAATTCAGCACCACAACTGGGAATTACAGCATCTCCGGAATAGAATTTATCATCAACAAAAAATGGAGACAATTCAGCGGATGGATTGGCTATGGCTACAGCAACAACGAATATGACTTCGCCTCGCTAACCCCGAGTACATTTCCCAACAACCTCGACATCAAACATACTGTCAATGTTGCCGGTACCTACGAATGGAAGCAATTCAAATTTGCCTTAGGCATGAATTGGCGCACAGGTAAACCTTATACGCTACCGAATGAAAATGCTCGCTTCGAATATGGCGATGGATTTTTAATCATCCCATTTAATGACCCCAATGAAGAACGCTTACCCGATTATCTTCGCGTGGATTTCTCGACCGAATATCTCTGGACCATTTCGGAAGGACTGGCTGCCAAATTCAATCTGGCTTTGTTAAATCTGACGGGGAAGGAAAACACCTTGAACATTCGTTATGCCTTGGATGACCCCTTTAGTTTTGAATCGGAAATCAACCGTATTGAAGAAGTTTCTCTAGGATTTACGCCAAACTTCTCCGTCCAACTCCTTTTTTAAAAGCGATTACATTCTATTGGGTACCTCGATTCCCAAAAGTCCGAAGGATGTTTTAATCACCTCTCCCACGGCTTTGGATAAGGCAATTCTTAGTTGTACCTGTTCAGGAGAATCGGCTCCTAAAATGGAAACGTTTTGATAGAAGGAATTGAATTCCTTCACCAAATCATACGTATAATTTGCTATTTGCGCCGGACTGTACTGAGCGGCGGCTTCCTGAACTTTTTCAGGAAATAGCTGCAATTGTTTGATCAATTCCCTTTCCTTCTCGTGGAGGGCTATTACATTAGGGATTTCACTCTTTACTTCTGGAGCCTTTCGAAGTATGGATTGGATGCGTGCATAGGTGTATTGAATGAATGGCCCCGTATTTCCTTGAAAATCGACACTTTCCTGCGGGTCGAAAAGTATGCGCTTTTTAGGATCCACTTTCAAAATATAATATTTCAAAGCCCCCATTCCAATCATGTGGAATAGGTTTTCTTTTTCGGAATCGTTCAGGTCATCAATTTTTCCAAGTTCTTCGGAAATGGTCTTCGCGGTATCCCCCATTTCATCGATCAAATCATCGGCATCCACCACGGTCCCTTCTCTACTCTTCATCTTTCCAGAAGGCAGGTCTACCATACCATAACTCAAGTGATACAGGTTATCTGCCCAGGAATACCCAAGTTTTTTCAGAATTAGAAAAAGTACCTTAAAATGGTAGTCCTGTTCATTACCTACGGTATAAATCATACCTGTAACATCCGGATGATCCTTTACCCTTTGTATAGCAGTTCCAATATCTTGGGTCATATAAACGGCTGTACCATCTTTCCTAAGGACTAATTTTTCATCGAGGCCATCTTCCGTTAGGTCACACCAAACCGAACCATCGTCTTTTTTGTAGAAGACCCCTTTTTCGAGACCTTCCATGATGTTGTCTTTTCCTAACAAATAGGTATCACTTTCATAATAATAGCTATCAAAATCGACCCCTAATTTCTTGTATGTTTTTTCAAATCCTTCATATACCCAGCTGTTCATCTTCTCCCATAAAGCAACGGTTTCAGAATCACCAGCCTCCCACTTTCGCAACATATCTTGGGCAGCCAAAAGAAAAGGTGCTTGGGCCTTTGCTTCCTCTTCAGATTTACCTTCCGCCATCAATGCTGCGACTTCTTTTTTGTATTCCTGATCGAAACGCACATAATAATTCCCCACCAATTTATCTCCTTTCAATCCCGTAGATTCGGGAGTTTCGCCATTTCCGTAGCGCTGCCAGGCCAACATACTCTTACAAATATGAATCCCTCGATCGTTTATAATTTGGGTTTTGTAAACCTTCTTGCCCGAAGCTTTCAATATTTGAGAAACCGAATATCCCAACAATATGTTTCGAATATGCCCTAAGTGCAGGGGTTTATTGGTGTTGGGCGAAGAATACTCTACCATGATGGCATCGGTTCCTTGCGGAACGTTTCCAAAGGTTGAAAAATCACCGACTTTATTGAAAAATTTTAGAAAGTAGGCATCGCTTAAAGACAGGTTCAAGAAACCCTTAACCACATTAAATTTTGACACCTCATCCACTTCACTTACTAGAAATTCACCCAAACGCTCCCCAATCTGTACCGGGTTTCCTTTGATTACTTTCAACATTGGAAAAACCACAACTGTAATATCCCCCTCAAATTCCTTACGGGTAGCTTGGAATTCTACATGTTCCAATGGAACATCGAACAGACTTTTTACCGCATCTTTTACCTTCGCACTGAGTAGTTCCTGTAAGCTCATCCTCTTTAATTTTGAGGGGCAAAGATACGAGAAATCTACTTTTTGAACTTGATTCGTTTTGTATCTTTATTTGAAATTGCCAAGAAAATAATGCTTTATAACGTATCGTATAACAATCCCGAGATCACACGAAAAATCAATGAGGAATTGGGAAAGCCCTTTTCATTTCGGGAACGTATTCAACAAGGGGGAATAGGCTCCCCAAGATTGAACATCCTCTCTTCGAGCATTCAGATTTATAATTTATTGATTTTGGACAATAATAGGAATGTCTGCAATATTGAACTCCGTCCAGAGGGGATTTTGATTGGTTTCCGATCGCTCCTGGAATCTTACGCATTCCCAATACCCTACTATAAACTGGTTTTGTATAAAGGTAAGTCGGATAGTTATTCTTTCCATAGGGACAATTATTATATTGAAATTGAGGCAAGGCCACAGGATCTGCGCATACACAAATTCATAAGCCGTATTTTGGCAGAGAAGGTAAAACGTCATTCCCCTCCCTTGGAAGAACTGTAATATTTTCCTTTATTGTTTAACTATTATTAATTACCTTTAAACAAAAAGGCATGCGAATACTTCTTACCGGTGCCAATGGATATATAGGAATGCGGTTATTGCCAGCATTATTGGAAGCTGGGCATGAGGTTATTTGCTGTGTTCGCGACCGAAACCGCATACCTTTAGATTCAGCCACTCAGGAAAAGGT
>CAZOSF010000058.1:8074-15016 GCA_964582415.1 uncultured Alteromonas sp. | reverse complement strand
GCTGGGCCCCGGAAAGACTTTAAAGCAAAAGGCCCCAAACGGGGCCTTTCTTTATAGGTTTACGTTTAATGTGAGAATAAAGTTGTTGGAATTTGTCGTTCGCTGGAAACTTGCGATATCCAGAATGGATTGTGCGCTTTCTTGTTCGGAATGACTATAGGCAAAGTCGATCATATAACTTCCTCCATTATAACCCAATCCTACCGAGTATCCATTGCGGTCACTCATTAACTCGGAATCTTTGAAGGGCGATTGTTCATAGAGGAAGCCACCCCGAAAACTTATTGCTTTCCACCGGTATTCACCTCCTAAGGAAATAGTAGAGCTTCCTGTTAAAAGCGATTTTATCGATTCGTTTTGTGCAGCAAAATAGGGATCATTCCCAGGTTTTAATTTTGAAGAACTATAATCCTTATACGAATAATCAATACTGATTAACCCGTTTCCTCCAAATACGTAGGCTGCTCCAGTTCCTATTTTGTAGGGAGTTCTAAGGTTATACTCGTCATATAGGTTACTGATTCTGGGATCCACAACTGTTGTTATCTCTGCACCATCAATTGTACGAACACTTTCAAGGTATTGGGAGGTCTCCTCGGAAATAGTATACCATGTTGGTGAATCATAATAAAGACTTAAACGAAGAGCTTCACTCACCTTTGCAATACCTCCTAATTGAAAAGAAAAGCCATCTCCCAAAACGGATAGGTAATTTTCGAAATCAATTTCTTTAACACTTCCATTTGTATTCGAATTCCGTTCAATAGAAATGCTTGCTTGTTGGTATTCAATGGCATGTGTATTAATGTTCAGTCCAAAATAAAAAGTATCAGTATACTGCGCACTTGCGTTCAAGGTATACTTTCCAGAAAAGCCATCGGAATACAGGAAATAATCTTGTCTAAAATTACCACTTCCCGTGTTAGAAACGTACGCAATATTACTGGGTTCGTTCATTAAGGGATCAATGATATATCCCTGATAACCCAAAAAAGCCGTTTGGGCTCTTGAACCCTCAGTTCGACCCAGATAAGCATAGAGGTCAGTAATGCTTTCACCTCCAATTGTTTGCAGGCTACTAAGAGGGTATCCATTGGCCTGGGTTTGGAAAAAATCGCCCATTGTGCTAGAAGTGTTACCACGCACAACAATTTCGTTTTCAAACGACGCAGATTGATTGTAGGTTAATCCAATCGAAAACTTTCTCCATGGACTATCGTCGTTATAATTGTTGAAAACAAAAACACCGCCAGCATTAGAAATATTGATATCGGTATTATCCGAGCTCGTTACTGTTCCATTTAAGTTGGTACTATTGCTCTTTCCATATATCGCACCAGATATCGAAGTCTGATTTTGTAAATAAACAGCACTTGATGCAGGATTTAAACCAATAGCCGCCATATCACCACCTAAGGCACTAAAGGCACCGCTCATGGCACTGTATCTAGCTGTTCCTTGGGTATAATCTCGACCATATCTCAGGGCATCTGTGAAATTTTGCCCATATACAAATGATAATGGCACCTGTAACAGTGCCATTACTATTATCCTTTTAATAAACATGACAATTTTTTTAGAGGTAAAAACTACTAGCCACGTCCGCCGCGACCGCCACTTCTTCCACCACCACTTCCTCGACTAGAACCACCTCCATTAAAGGATCCTGAGGAGGAACGAGTGCTTGAAGGTTGTGAGTAGGAAGGTCTGGAACTTGAAGGCCGTGTCGTTGTGTTTTGACGTATAGTGCTTCTATTGGTATTGGTGTTTCTTTGAGTACCTGAATTCTGGCGTGTGTACACACGATTGGTTCCCGTTCTACTGGTATTGTACCTTGAAGTTCGAACAGCATTATTGCTTCGTCTTCTAGCTGATTCCGATCTAGAATATGAAGTTCTTGTGGCTCTTGTGTTGGTGCGTCCACGATTGTAAGCGGTTCTACTATAATAATCTTGATTGCTTCTACCGCGATTTAGGCTTGCAATGCCGTAATAATTACCATAGTAATAGGGTCGGTGATATGGGTTGTACCAGTACCAAGGATGGTAAAATCCACCACCCCAATACCAGGCATTTCCGTAGAAGCCCCAATAGCCTCCCCAGCCCCAGTGGTACCATGGATTGTACCACCAGCCTGTTCCGTACCAACCAGGTCCGAACCATCCGCCGTACCAACCACCGCCATACCAGCCAGTGTTATAGATGTTTACGGTGACTTCGCCATCATTAGCTCCCCAACCGCCATAGGCTTCATCTTCATAATTATCTTCAACAACCACATATCCTTCCTCGTCAAGACTTTCTGTAGTAGAATAGGCTTCGATGTCTGTGAATATAATATCTTCTTCTGGTATGTTTTCCAGTTCTGCAACCTTAGTGCTAAAATATTGTTTGTAATAGTTGTTCTTGTCTTCCTCTGTTGTTACTTCAACCACTCGGGTCTCACTGCTGTAGATACCGTCATTCTCCGCCACCCTTTGGTAGGAATTACAACTGGCACCCAATATACCAACGAGAGCAAGTATCAAATAGGGAACAACTCGCTTTGGGAGGTGTTTATAGGTACGCATAATGCTGTATTTAGTATTGTTGGACATTATAAATTTAACTAGTTTTGCCGAGATTAAATAATCATTTAACATAAGCACAAGATTTGTGCCAAAGAACCTATCATGGCAAAAAACTTAACGACACGGGAAGAGGATTATTCAAAATGGTATAACGAACTGGTTGTCAAGGCCGATTTAGCTGAAAATTCAGGCGTGCGCGGGTGTATGGTAATCAAGCCATACGGCTATGCAATTTGGGAAAGAATGCAGGCAGAATTAGATCGAATGTTTAAAGAGACAGGTCACCAAAATGCCTATTTTCCGTTGTTTATACCGAAGTCTTATTTCAGCAAGGAAGCTAGTCATGTGGATGGTTTTGCCAAAGAATGTGCTGTGGTTACCCATTATCGTTTGAAAAATGATGAATCGGGGAAAGGAATTGTTGTTGATCCCGAGGCCAAACTCGAGGAGGAACTTATCGTGCGACCTACTTCAGAAACCATCATTTGGGATACGTATAGAAAGTGGATCCAATCGTACCGAGACTTACCAATTTTGGTGAACCAATGGGCGAATGTTGTGCGTTGGGAAATGCGTACCCGTTTGTTTTTACGAACCGCCGAATTCCTATGGCAGGAAGGGCATACGGCACATGCCACGAAAGAAGAGGCAGTAGCAGAAGCAGAACAAATGTTGCGTATATATGCTGAATTTGCTGAAAACTACATGGCCATTCCGGTTATTAAAGGATTGAAATCGGAAAGCGAACGATTCGCGGGTGCTCTTGAAACCTATTGTATCGAAGCGTTGATGCAGGATGGTAAGGCGCTTCAAGCTGGGACATCACATTTTTTGGGACAGAACTTTGCAAAAGCATTTGATGTAAAGTTTGCCGACAAGGATGGAGGTTTGGATTATGTATGGGCCACTTCATGGGGAGTATCAACGCGATTGATGGGAGCCCTAATAATGACACATAGTGATGATAATGGGTTGGTATTGCCCCCAAATTTGGCTCCAGATCAGGTGGTTATTGTTCCTATTTATAGAAATGATGAACAGTTTGATGCTGTTAGTGAGGTTGCGAATGAATTGATGGCTGCTTTGAGAGCTCGCGGTATTCGTGTGAAGTTTGATAACCGCGATACTCAAAAACCAGGGTGGAAATTCAATGAATATGAATTGAAAGGAGTGCCAGTGCGAATCGCAATCGGGCCAAAGGATGTCGAAAATGGGACCGTGGAAGTAGCAAGAAGAGATACACTCACCAAGCAAATCGTAAAAAAAGAGGAAGTCGTTGACGTCATCGTTACATTGATGGATGAGATTCAGAAAAACTTATTCGACAAGGCGCTAGCCTTCCAAAAAGAGAATACCACCGAAGTTTCATCCTATCAAGAGTTCAAGGAAGTGCTGGAATCGAAGGGCGGATTTATTTTGGCGCATTGGGACGGTACTGCTGCTACCGAAGAAAGGGTAAAAGCCGAGACAAAAGCAACCATTCGTTGTATCCCTTTGGAAGGTGATGAAACCCCCGGAACCTGCATGGTTACTGGGAATCCATCCGCTCGAAAAGTCCTTTTTGCTAAGGCCTATTAATTTTTTTCGAAAAAAAGTAATCTTGATTTGTGGCATTTAAAAATTGTTGTATTTTTGCATCCGCAATTTAACGCAAGAGGCCCATTCGTCTAGTGGTTAGGACGCAAGGTTTTCATCCTTGAAACAGGAGTTCGATTCTCCTATGGGCTACAAAACAGAGAATACATTATGGCGAATCACAAATCAGCTTTAAAAAGAATTCGAAGCAACGAGAAGAAACGTCTTCTTAACCGTTACCAGCATAAAACCACTCGTAACGCTATTAAGAAGTTGAAGGAGCTTACCAATAAAGGTGAAGCAGAGAAATTGATGCCCGAGGTAGTTTCGATGATTGACAAGTTGGCGAAAAAGAACATTATTCACGTCAACAAGGCTTCCAATCTAAAATCGAGTTTGGCTAAGCACGTAGCGGCGCTATAATTTAAAATATAGTTACTTTTTAAATGAGAGCTCCTTCCTATGGAAGGAGTTTTTTTATTGGTATATGTAGTATTTGGCCAAGGTCACAAATCCGATTATCAGAATTAACACCAATGAAAGCACTTTGAATTTTTCTTGGGGAATGAAGCGAAGGAGTTTTTTACCCAGATAGGTGCCCATGATGCCAATCACCAGTAAAAATGGCACATATTTTAGGTCGTGATCATGGATATAGCCATTTTGATAATAAACAAAGGTTCTTGAAAAATCGATCATAAAATCGATGAATGCCGACGTTGCGATAAAAACGCTCTTTTCAAGATTAAATGCCGCCATGGTAAGTCCGCGAATGGCTCCACCCGTTCCCAGCAGTCCGGCTGTAAATCCGGAAAGTGCTCCGCCCAAAAGGGCAGGTTTCTTTTTGGCCGGTATCACCAATTTGTTTCGGATTAAAAATAGAAGGCTAAAAAATACCAAGAAAAGCCCCAATACTATTTCCAGTACTCTGCCTTCTAAAAATTTCGACAGGAAGCCACCAAGGATAACAAAAAGAACGGAAGGAGCTCCAATATAGAGCAGAAGGAATTTATCCAAACCTTTTCGAAAGAGAAAAATCTTGCTCAAATTGCTGGATAAATGAAACAGCGCCGTAAGGCCCAAGACGGAATAGAAATCAAAATAAAAGTTGGCGATGGGAACAAAAAAAACCGAAGAACCAAACCCTCCTATGGTGCCAATGATTTCGGCCACCAAGGCAAGTATCAAGAAGATTTCGTTTAATTTCATTCCATAATCAATGAATGAGATGTAGGTTTAATGGTGGAATTTATTTCTATAGTCATTGATGCTTTGGTTAACCACTTCCATTGCTACTTCTTTGCCTTGAAACTCTTCCACCACTACGGTTTTATTTTCCAGTTTTTTATAATCTTCAAAAAAGCTTCGGAGTTCTTTGATTGCGTGATCGGGTAATTCGGAAATGTCCTGAATATGGGAAACACTCATATCGTTGGCAGCGACCGCAATAATCTTATCATCCATTTCGCCCCCATCCAGCATCCGCATGACTCCGATTACATTGGCTTCCACCAAGCACATGGGAACTATTTCTATCTGGGAAATAACTAGGATATCCAAAGGGTCACCATCATCACAATACGTTTTTGGGATGAATCCGTAATTTGCAGGATAATTGATAGATGAGTACAGAACACGGTCTAGGATTAACATACCCGATTCTTTGTCCAATTCGTACTTAGCTCTTGTGTTTTTAGGTATTTCAACGATTCCCACAACCGTAGACGGGGCTTGGTCACCATAACTTACATCATGCCAAGGATGTACATTCATGATTTTTATTTATAGGTTACTGCTTCCGGTACCAGTGAACGGATATCCCCTCCATAACGCGCTATATCCCGCACGATGGTGGAGGAAATATGAGAAGCGTTGGGTGAGCTTATGATAAAGACACTTTCTATCCCGCCCATCAATTCATTGGTTTGTGCTATTGATTTTTCATAGGAAAAATCTAAGGAGTTTCTTAGTCCTCTCAATAGGAATTTGGCGTTAAGGTCCTTGCAGAAATCTACTGTAAGACCTTCATAAGTTGCTACTTTTATCTTAGGATTGTCTGCGAAGGTTTTTCTGATGAATGAGAGTCGCTCCTCCAGGGACCACATATATTGTTTGCCGGCATTCACCCCAATAGCAACTACTATTTCGTCGAATAATTCCAGCCCTCTTTCAATAATATCCACATGCCCAAGTGTTATGGGATCGAAGGAACCGGGAAAAACCGCTCTTTTCATAGTTTAAAGATAGGTGTTTTTTGCCAAAGCACTTTCAATAAGCTTGCTAAAGAATTCGGTAAGTGTCATTCCATTTTCCCTGACCTGTTTAGGGACAATGCTTTCCTTTGAAAGGCCTGGAGTGGTATTGGTTTCGATGAAGAAAGGGGTTCCGTCTTGAATTATAAAATCGGTTCTGCTGATACCATTTAGATTCAGTAATTGGTATACCTTTCGGGCTTCGGATTGTACCGCTTTCATGGCTTCCGCACTAATTCTAGCTGGGGTAATCTCCTGACTTCGGCCAAGATATTTGGCTTCATAATCGAAAAAGTCGTTTTCGGAGACGATTTCCGTAGGGGATAAGGCCATAATTTTATCCTGGTCCCTGAATACACCAACGGATACTTCCGTTCCCACCAGTGCCGTTTCTATAATAATCTCATGGTCCTCTTGAAACGCTTTTTCCATAGCGGGCTCCATGCCGTCCATATCATATACCTTACTCACCCCGAAACTAGAGCCTGCGCGACTGGGTTTTACAAAACACGGAAGCCCAACAGTTTTAATGATTTCGTCCAGGT
>CAZOSF010000058.1:1510-7974 GCA_964582415.1 uncultured Alteromonas sp. | reverse complement strand
TGTCCGCTATTGAGTGAAATTTCCTTTTCACTGGAATACCCACCCATGGCTACGGCTACATGCCTCTTTCCCATACCAAACTGGATTAAACTGCGTTAACAAAAATATCACTAATACAGATAAACTTACTAAATTTAGGTTTAGTATTTTTGTCAGCTAAGCGGTAGTCTATGACTTTTTTTCAATTTCTATTTACCAAAACCTTTCTTAAACAACTTTTATATGCCCTTTTGGCACTTATAGTTTTGGTTTTCATCATATTGTGGTGGCTTCGAATTAGCACAAATCATGGTCAGAAAATCGCAGTGCCCGATCTTTCAAAAATGACTATCGAACAGGCTGAGGAGAAATTATCCGATTTGGATTTGCAATATGAGATAATGGATTCCACCAATTACAATCCTGATTTTCCGTATCAAACTGTAATTGAACAGATTCCCAAAGCTGGATTTTTCGTAAAGGAAGACCGCAAAATTTACCTATCCATCAATCGTTCCGGTTACCCCATGATTGAAATCCCTCCAGTTTTAGGGAAAACCCTTCGCCAAGCCGAACCCTCCTTGAAAGCCGTTGGGTTTCAAATTGGCCGCATCCGCTATAGAAAATATATTGCTAAAGATGAGGTCCTTGAGATGTCTCATCAAGGACGGAAAATTCAACCTGGGGACGAATTGGAAAAAACCTCTGTTATCGACTTGGTTTTAGGAGATGGAGAAGGAGGATTGAAACTGGAGGAGGTACAAGAGGTGAAGGAATCGATGGACATTAATAACGAAGGAAAATAGGATGCTGGCAGAAGAGGAACAAGATGATTTGCAGGAAGAGAATGAAGAACTTTATGAACATTTTCGTTTCGTAGCAGATAAGGGGCAACAGCCTTTGCGGGTAGATAAATTTTTGATGAACCGTATTGAAAATGCTACCCGGAACAAAATTCAAAAGGCAGCCAAAGAAGGAAATATCTTCGTAAATGAGGAGGTAGTAAAGGCCAACTATAAAGTAAAGGCGAACGATGTGGTGACCGTTATGTTCGAACACCCGCCTTACGAATTCTTACTTACGCCCGAAAATATTCCCATAGACATTGTTTATGAAGATGAGGATGTTGTGGTTGTGAACAAAGAAGCGGGTATGGTGGTACATCCTGGTCATGGAAATTATAGTGGCACCCTTATCAATGCTCTTGTTTATCATTTTGAACAACTTCCCGAAAATAGTAGTGGCAGGCCAGGTTTAGTACATCGAATCGATAAAGATACAAGCGGACTACTGGTGGTCGCCAAAACCGAAGAGGCCATGACCCATCTTTCCAAACAATTTTTCGATAAATCAACGGAACGTGAATATGTTGCGTTGGTATGGGGGGATATAAAAGAAGATGCGGGAACGATAGAAGGGCATATTGGGAGGCATCCAAAAAATCGACTGCAAAATACCGTTTTCGAAGGTGAGGAGGCCGATGAGAAAGGAAAGCCGGCTGTTACACATTACCAGGTTTTAGAACGTTTGGGCTACGTTACTTTAGTGTCTTGCAAATTGGAAACCGGTAGGACCCACCAGATCAGGGTACATATGAAGCATATTGGCCATACACTATTTAATGATGAGCGTTATGGAGGTAATGAAGTGCTGAAAGGGACCCACTTCTCCAAATACAAGCAGTTTGTAGAAAACTGCTTTAAAGTGTTAACTAGACAGGCCTTACATGCTAGAACGCTGGGTTTTGAACATCCGCGTACAGGAAAATTTCTTCGATTTGAAGCGCCCATTCCGGACGATATGGAAGTTTGTCTTGCCAAATGGAGAAATTACGTAAAACACGTCATAGAATAAGTTTTACTTATCACTAGATTAACCCAAAAAATGCATTGTGCTTTTTGAACGCAGGCATTCTTCGTATTTTTACAAAAAAGAAAAATATGAAGCTCGTATTATCACCGGCAAAATCGCTGGATTTTGACTCAAAACTTCCTACGCCCTTAGAAACAGAGGCTTGTTTCTTGGAAGAAGCCGAACGATTGAATAAACTTTTGAAGAAAAAGTCGGCCAAGAGTTTGTCTCAATTGATGGATATTTCGGATAGTTTGGCACGATTGAATTATGAGCGGAATCAAGAATGGGGTCTTCCATTTACCTCCCAAAATGCTCGGCCTTCGATCTACGCATTTAGTGGGGATGTGTATCGTGGTTTAGATGTTTACACACTACCTAAGGAAAAGATCGATCGAATGCAAAACACTGTTCGAATTCTGTCCGGACTCTATGGCTTATTGAAACCATTGGATTTGATTCAACCCTATCGTTTGGAGATGGGCACAAAAATTCCCGTTGGGAAGAATAAAAATCTTTACGAGTTTTGGAAAGAAAAGATTACGGCTGCATTGAATAAAGAATTAAAGGAAGGTGAACTTTTTGTCAATTTGGCAAGTAACGAGTATTTTAAGGCAATCGATACTAAAAAGTTGAAAGCGCCTGTAATTACTCCGGTTTTTAAGGATTTAAAAAATGGGCAGTATAAGGTGATTTTTACCTATGCGAAGCTAGCAAGGGGGTATATGACCCGATATATATTGGACACAGGTGCTGAAACCTTAGACGATTTGAAAGGCTTCGATTACGAAGGGTATCACTACAGCGAACCTATGTCTAAAGACGGAGAATTGGTATTCATTCGATAGATTGTTTTTACACCACCACCCATATCCTCCATATATTCCTGAAGGTGCCACCAAGCTAATTGTCGGAACCTTGCCGCCACCTCGATTTACCACCGGTGAGTTAAAAGAAGGAGATGTTGACTTTTGCTATGGAAGTCGGGATGGACAGTTGTGGCCTATTTTGGATCGTATATTTGATTTGGGATTGGATTATGAAACAACATCCCACGCCATTCAACAGCGGCAAAAGTTTTTGAGAGCGCATGGAATAGGGATTTGCGATATGGTGGAGTATGCCTATCGCGATAAGGTAGATGCCAGTGATTTGGGAATGCAACATGTCGAGCTCAGAGACCTGATTTCTGTATTGACGGGATATCCTAAAGTGAATACCCTGCTGTTTACAGGAGGGAACAGTAAAAACGGACCGGAATATTTTTTCAGAAAACTGATAAGGCGATATTCCATTTCTCTGACTGAAATTGCTTCGAAGGTACCACGTCAGCATCAATTCCAACACCCCATTACAGGAAAGCAAATCATTACGGTTTCACTCACAGCGCCTTCCGGATCGGCGAATAGGGCAGTTGGTTCTCTACAGGCCTATAAGGAATTAAAAAATAAATACCCTGAAATGACCACTATCGATTTCAGGGTATTACAGTACAAAGATTTTTTTAGTTAGGGTTCAAAGGAAAATACTTCCAAAGGAGCGTTGTTTCCAACCGCGATATAGTAAGTTTTGCCTCGTATTGTTATGGGTTCCACATCCTTGGCATCCATTTTTACGAAAGGGAAATACTCTTCAGAGAAGGAGAAATTTCCTTTGCCATCACCCAAAAGTACATACCCCATATTGCTGTCATATCGAATGGTTTCCACTTCAGCATCATAAATGGCGCCAACAGCTAATATATCTAGATGACCATCCTTGTTGATATCTCCAGCAAGAGTCGAAAGAGTCGGTCCGGTTTGAGCTTGCATGGGTAATTTATGTACCGCAAAAGAACCATTTCCAAGGTTTTCAACATATACTGATTCGAACATATATGCTGTTTGTTTATAGGCATCCTTCAATTTGTCTTCCCCATAGATGTCCTTCATTTCTAGGCTGGCAAACTCTTTATAGGTTTTTATTTTATCCAATAGAAATGGATTCTGTTCACTGCTGCATTCTTTTCCGCGTACGGGAACTAGACGGCCATCATTAATTTTGCTAAGAGCTACGTCGAAAGTACCGTTGTTATCGAAATCTTTAGCGTAGATATAGATGGGTTTTTCTTTTTTCGGTTGAAACTTGTTGTTCTTCCCCAGATTACCAAAAACAAAATCTTCATCACCATCATTATCGAAATCCTCTGCTATTGCACTAAACCACCAGCCTTCGGATTGCTCTAATCCTTGAATGTTTTCGGCATAGGTAAATTGTCCCCCATTATTGTTGAAAAGGGTAGGGGCCATCCATTCTCCCACAACCAGTAGATCTAGATCAGAATCTCCATCATAGTCTGTAAAAAGGGCCTCTGAAATCATTCCGGAATCTCCCAAAACAGGGTTTTCCAATGTGGCATCTACAAAGCGTCCACCTTCATTTCGAAGCAGGTAGGACTGAGGAGGTAGGGGGTATTTGCCTGGCACTACATTTCCTCCAACAAAGAGGTCGGTATCCCCATCTGAATCATAATCTGCCGCAGCGATAGCTTTGCCGGAACTCAACATTTTTGGTAAGGCATTTGTCGCTACCGAAAAACCTCCTTTTCCATCGTTGAGATATAAGCGGTCTTGGAGTAAAGGACTGTTTAAAGGCAGTTCGTATCCAGCGCTCACCACGTAAAGGTCGGAATCACCATCCTCATCGGCATCAAAAAAGAGGGCATTTGCATCTTCATAGGGTGCCTCATTTTTCCAAAGTTTTTGATTTGTTGGGGTAAATTTCCCATCCGGGGTTTGAACATATAACGCGGCAGCACTTCCCGCCGCATTCCCTACAAAAAAATCCTCGAAGCCATCGCCATTCACATCCGCCTTTGCGATTCCCGTTCCTTTGGAAGATTGCTTTTGAGGGATTAGCAACTGAAGCGCATAGTCATTAAAGGTGTTTTCAATATGTTGATATTCCAATCCAAGATTGGCAACATCCATCGATTGCTTTTTGGAAGCGTAGGTATTTGGATGATACCGCTCAGAAGTTGCAGTAGCGTGATCGATGGTAATCAATGTATTGGAAACTGGCTTTTGTGATTTGGAGGTTTTTCCATCGGGCCAAACCACTATAATTTCATCGATATCTGGATTTTCACCGAGTCCAAAGTGGAGGATTTCTGGAACCGATGATTGATAGCCCCGGGTCAACCGTACTTCTTGAAGCTGTTCTGAATCCCTGCGATTAACATAAACCTTGGCGCCAATAGCGAAAGGGTTGAGCGCATCACCTTTTAGTTTTACATTCAAGAAGTTGTTATTGGCATGATTTTCATAAAGTGCAGCAGTATGGTTGGCGTTATTTACCACAAGGTCCATATCGCCATCGTTATCAAAATCGGCGTAAGCGGCTCCGTTGGAAAATGAGGGATCTTCCAACCCCCATTCTGTTGTCATTTTTCGGAAAGTGCGATCGCCATTGTTTTGGAAGATATAATTGTTCAACATTTCCGCGGGCAATAAGCTGTTTACTTCTTCCAACGTCATCTGAACACCACTAGCACTGAGGGCTTTTATCTTTTTTCTAAAATCTTGATTCGTATAATCCTTATAAATACCATTTGAAATAAAGATGTCTTTCAGACCATCATTATCGTAATCGTTTATAAGGGGAGACCAGCTCCAGTCGGTTTTCACAACACCGCTCATTTGAGATGTTTCCTGAAATACCCCATTACCCAAATTGAACTGCAGCATGTTCGCCATATACGCATAATGATAACCTACTTCTACCATAGAGAGGAAGTTTGAAGTGCTCATGGAAGCCATATTTTCCTTACTTCTTGCGTAATTTTCGGCCAACATATCTACCACGATGAGGTCATGGTTCAGATCGTTATCTAGATCAGCAAAATCCACTCCCATACTATTAAACGAAAAGTGATTGAAACGTTCCTTTACTTCATCTTTAAAAGTGCCATCTTTTTGATTGACATATAAGATATCAGGCTCCAAAAAATCGTTGGCTACATAAATGTCATCCCAGCCATCATTATTGAAATCGCCAATCGCAGCCCCAAGTCCCCAAGCTTTGTTGTATAATCCGCTCTCGCGAGTTACTTTGGTAAAGTGATCACCATCATTTCTATAGAGTTGATCACTTGTGGTTTCTTCAATCTGACTCTGAATTGCTCCGCTTATGGTTTGGTTGTTGTTGAAGTCGTATCGGAAATTTAGAACAAAAAGATCTAGATCACCATCCTTGTCAAAATCTATTTGGTAAGCTTGTGTTGTAAAACCAGGGTCATCCAGCCCCCATTTCTTCGCCTCTTCCAAGAAAGTGCCATTCTTCTGATTTACAAATAAAAGATTTCTTCTGCCTTCATCATTGCTCAAGGAGGCCGCCTTGCAGACATAAATATCTAGCCAGCCGTCGGCATTGATGTCTAGCATGGTTACGCCCGTAGAAAATCCACTGAAATCCTCTGTTTTAGAGGTAACTGTGATGTCCTCGAATTGAAAATCCCCTTGGTTTTTGTAAAGTTTGTTCGGACCCATATTTGAGGTGAAATAGAGGTCGACCAATCCGTCGTTATCAATATCACCTACAGCAACACCACCTCCTGCAAAAACGTAAGGATAATTCAGGAAGTTTAGGTCCAAACT
>CAZOSF010000058.1:0-1410 GCA_964582415.1 uncultured Alteromonas sp. | reverse complement strand
TTTAAATCCGATATTTCTGCCTTTTATCTAGAAATGTATTTAGAGGCCATCTTTTTTTTTTGCAGTTATGATAAATTTCTTACTTTAACGTTTTATTAACCTTAACTGATTAATCGAATAAATTATGAAAAAAATTACTCTATTATTTGCACTGTTGTTTAGTGTGTTGAGTTATGCTCAACCGCCCAATGACACTTGTGCCAATGCAATTACCATCACGGGGGACGGGGTGATACCTGGTACTACAACGGGTGCAGCTACTGAATCTGTGCCATTTTGTGGTACGAGTTCTACCTCGCCTGGAGTGTACTATGTGTTTACCGACATGAGTGGAACCGGTTCTTCCGTGACGGTAAGTACTTGTACGGGTACTTCTTGGGACTCGAAAATTAATGTTTACACAGGTTCTTGTGGAGCCTTTACTTGCGTAGGCGGTAATGATGATTCATGCGGATTGCAAAGCTCTGTCACTTTCTCTACCGATGGAAGTTCCACGTATTATGTGTTAGTCCATGGTTTTGGAGGAGCGAACGGACCATTTGAATTGACGGTTAGTGGATTCCCGGTACCTGCCGGACCAATGCCAATTACAAGTTGCGGGAATGCGCCTGAGTTGATTCCAGCCACTGGAACTTCCGGTTTGATGAACCCATCTCTTGCGAACGTAGCAGATGCTGGTGTTGTTGGAACCAACTATTCCATTGAAAGTGTTGCGATGAATATCCAACATACTTGGGCAGATGACTTGGAAATCGTTCTTGTTTCGCCTGCAGGTACCCGTCTGGCATTATCGACAGATAATGGTTTCTTGGACGGTTTGGATACCGCAGCCGATTTGGTATTTACTGATGCTTCTACCAACAACGTTGGAGACTGGAACGGTGGTGCTCCATTGGCCGATTACCGCGCTGAAGGAGGAGGAAACACTTTCCCTGTTGCAACAGGAGATGGTCCAGGTGCCGACATGAATGTCGTTTTTGCTGGTGAGAGTATCACAGGAGACTGGAGACTTGAAATCAATGATGATGTGGGTGGTGATTCCGGTCAATTGAATAGCTACTGTATCAACTTCGCGCCGATTGTTGGAGATCCTCCAATTATTGTTTGTCCAGCGGATATCACAGCCAATACCGATCCTGGAGCGTGTGGTGCCGTAGTAAACTTCGGTGCACCTGCTGCCATCGACCCTGATGGAGATTTGGATCAGGTAGTACAAACCCAAGGGCCACCTTCTGGAAGTGAATTCCCAGTTGGAGTAACCTTGGTAGAGTTTACTGCATACGACTTAGCAGGTAACTCTGCGAGCTGTACGTTCAACGTAACAGTCGTCGATAACGAAAACCCAGAAGTAACTTGTAATGATATCATTGCCGAATTGGATGAGAATGGTATGATTACTGTCTTCCCAGG
>CAZOSF010000057.1:9599-15162 GCA_964582415.1 uncultured Alteromonas sp. | reverse complement strand
TGACGGAATTAATGTGTATGGAGATGAAGCCAGTACGAATATTCGCCCAGTGGCTGAAGCCCTAGTGGGCTTAGGAATATTACCAGCTGGAGCAGAGGCCTTGGTGCCTTCTGTGAATGTTAGTAGAACAGGGTATTTGGAAACCGATCTTACCGATAATGATGCTGAAAGTGTGAAAGCCGATTGGGGATTGTATTATCGCCCATGGGAAAACGATTTTGAAATCTCCTACGTGGGGAAAGTAGGTTCGGGTTCTACGATTTATCAGGGAGCTAATCGCTATAGAATCGATAATTTCTTTATGCAGCAGCATAAGTTGGAAATACGAAACGACAATTTCTTTGTTCGAGGGTATGTTACCGAAGATAAGGCAGGAGACACCTATGATATGTTGTTTACAGGACTCAATATCAACCGAGATTGGAAAAGCGATACCCAATGGTTTGGGGAATATGTGGGCGCTTTTGTGCAAGGACAATTATTTGGCGGTCTTACTCCCGACCAAGCACACGTATTGGCGCGACAAACAGCCGATACCGGTCGTTACGAACCAGGAAGCCCTGAGTTCCAAAATGCTTTCAATCGCATCATTCAAGATCCAGACTTTGCCACCGGATCCAAATTTCAAGACAACTCGAAAATCTATCACGGAGATGCCAATTACAACTTTGGACACCTCTGGGATGTTGTTGAGATTCAAGTGGGAGGTTCTTACAGAAAATATAGTCTGAATTCGTCCGGTACGATTTATACGGACTATGACGGATCCATCGACTATTCAGAAGTTGGGGTCTACACTCAGTTGCAAAAACGCTTCGATGTGTCTGAAGATTTCGATATCAAGCTTACAGGTTCGATTCGATATGATAAGTCGGAATTGTTCGACGGCTTTTTCTCACCACGATTGGCTGCAAACTTTATTCTTGGAGAAAACCACAACATTCGTGCCTCCTTCCAAACAGGTTTCCGTAACCCAACGACTCAAGACTTGTTTATTGGTCTAGACGTAGGTCGTGCCGTATTGGTTGGTGGAGCCGAAAACAACTTGACAAGATATGTAAGAGACTACCCTTTAAGCCCAACGGGTCAGGCAATCACAGGAGCAGAATCTATTACTTTTGATGGAACAGGAGCTTACAATAACTCATTCTTTGCTAGTTCTGTAGGAGCCTTTGCAGCAACAGGAGATGTTACACAATTGGATATTGCCAATTCTTCCTTGGTAAAACCAGAACAGGTTACTTCATTCGAAGCTGGATATCGTGGAAAAATTGGAAAATTGATTTTGGATCTTAGTGGATATTACAACCAATATCAAGATTTCCTATCGAATGAGACCGTTGTGGCGCCTTTCTATGGGGATGTTCAATTGACACAAACATTGCCTGATGGAACCCCATTGGCGGTGGCAGCAATTGCGAATGGAGATTATCAAGCGTATCAAACCTATACCAATACCGATGCTGAAGTTTCTTCGTATGGTGCTTCGGTTGGAGTGTCTATGAAACTTCCTGGCGATTTTGAATTGGGAGGAAATTACACTTATGCGAAATTGGAATTTGATCGTGAGAAGAATCCAGATTTTAGAACCAGCTTCAACACACCTGAGCATAAAGTGAAAGCATCTTTCGGTCATTCCGAATTGTTTAAAAACTTTGGTTTCAATGTGGCGTGGAGATGGAGTGACACCTATTTCTGGGAAGCTTCCTTTGGAGATGGTCAGGTTCCGGCGTTCCATGTATTGGATGCCCAATTGAGTTATAAAGTACCTTCCTTCTTGAAATCAACTTTCAAAGTGGGTGCAACCAATTTAACAGGGGATGAGTATTTCACTGCCTTTGGTACAGGATTTATCGGATCGATGTATTATGTTTCTTGGACCATCAATAACCTATAAAAATTAAAATCAAAAACTATGAAATTCAAATATATAGGACTATCGCTACTTGCACTTGGGTTATTCGCCTGTGAGAGTGACGACTCGAATAACGACATGACCGAACCGGTGGTGGAATTTTCTGCAGGTAGTGCGAATTTATCGAATTATGTTGCTATTGGAGCCTCTATCACCGCCGGAGTTGCCGATGGTAGTTTATTCATAGCATCACAAGACAATTCGTTTCCATTGATACTCTCGCAGCAATTTGCGGTGGCAGGTACAGGTGCATTCACTCAGCCTTATACAAGTGATAACGTTGGAGGTTTGCTCTTGGGAGGAAATGTTATCGCAAATCCAAGATTGTATTTTAATGGTTCTGGCCCTGCTGTTTTAGAGGCAATGCCAACAACCGAGGTATCGAATCTTATTCCTGGACCCTATAACAATATGGGCGTTCCAGGCGCTAAAAGTTTTCATTTCCTTGCTCCCGGCTATGGAAATTTAGCGGGTGTTCCTTTAGGGCAAGCTAATCCCTATTTTGCTCGAATGGCATCATCTCCGAATGCTACTGTTTTAGAAGATGCAATAGCACAAGCGCCTACCTTTTTCACCCTCTCTGAGATTGGAGGGAATGATGTTTTATCGTATGCTACTTCAGGAGGAATCGGAGTAGATCAAACTGGTAATTTTGATCCTTCAACCTACGGGCCTAATGATATTACCGACCCTACTGTTTTCGCTAATGTGGTTACCACCATGGTTAGCGCATTGACCAGTAATGGAGCACAAGGAGTAATTGCGAATGTACCCTATGTGACTAGTCTGCCTTATTTTACAACTGTTCCCTACGCCCCACTAGATCCTACCGATCCTGACTTTGGGCCACAGATACCGTTGTTGAATGCTACATTTGCTCCGTTGAACCAAGCTTTTGCTTTCTTGGGTGTGCCAGAACGATCTATTGTTTTTTCGGAAACAGCTGCCAGCCCAGTCATCGTTTTAGACGAAAACTTGCCAAATATCTCGGCAGAATTGAATCAGGTGTTACAAGCAGGTGGTCTGGATGCGTTGACAGCTCAACTGTTGTCTACACAATTCGCGCAAAGCAGACAGGCTACGGAAGATGATTATTTGGTTTTACCGAGTGCATCAGCAATAGGTACTTTAGACCAAGGTTATTTTGACTATTTGGTTTCTTTGGGAGTGCCAGCTCAAACGGCTGGACAGTTATCGGTGATTGGAATTACACTTCCCATGGAAGATCGTTGGGTGCTTACACCCGAAGAAACAATGCACGTTATCACGGCAACAGATGCCTACAACGCAACACTTCAAAGTGTAGCGGCATCATCAAATTTAGGTCTTGTAGATTTGAACGGAATACTGGAAACTGCTGCAGCTTCTAGTATTAGCTTTGATAATTTCAATCTTACCACCGACTTGGTTGTTGGAGGTCTTGTTAGTTTGGATGGAATTCACCTAACAGCAAGAGGGAATGCTTTAATGGCTAATAAAATTCTTG
Source organism: uncultured Alteromonas sp. (assembly GCA_964582415.1). Lineage (GTDB taxonomy): Bacteria > Bacteroidota > Bacteroidia > Flavobacteriales > Flavobacteriaceae > CAZOSF01. The sequence goes on along the minus strand of CAZOSF010000057.1, from coordinate 11,761 downwards.
AGGTGATCGACGCAACATACGGTTCCAATTTTATTGCTTCTGGACAGGTTGCGAAAGCAAACAATTATGTAATTGCTTACCCACCGGGTCTTTAATAATTAACAGATTTACAATTTACTATCCCCTCTAAGGCTTCGTTTTAGAGGGGATTTTTTATTTGCTCAATATCCATCGTGACTGTCAAAAAAATTACAGAAAACCATTGTATTTTTTTAATCAGAAAAACATATCTTTGCACCGATTTTTAGAGGGTGTGTTTTCACCCTTCAGGATACTAAAAAATAAACACTTAGCATAATGTCACAAGTTACAGGAAAAGTTTCACAGGTTATCGGTCCAGTAGTGGATGTGGAGTTCGAAAGCGGAGTTGAACTTCCAAAGATTTACGATTCTCTTGAAATTGAATTCAAAGGTCATCTTCTAGTATTGGAAGTACAGTCTCACATTGGTGAAAACACCGTAAGAACCATCTCTATGGATTCTACCGACGGATTGAGTCGTGGGGTTACAGTAAAAGCTACTGGAGCACCTATTCAAATGCCGATTGGAGAGGATGTATACGGACGTCTTTTCAATGTAATTGGTGATGCTATCGACGGAATTGGAAATCTACCAAAAGCTGGAGCAAACGGCCTTCCTATACACCGTGAAGCGCCAAGGTTTGAAGACCTTTCAACTTCTACAGAAGTTCTTTTCACCGGGATTAAGGTAATCGATTTGATCGAGCCGTATGCAAAAGGAGGAAAGATCGGATTGTTCGGTGGTGCTGGAGTAGGTAAAACCGTATTGATTCAGGAGTTGATTAACAACATTGCAAAAGGACACGGTGGTTTGTCTGTGTTTGCTGGAGTAGGGGAACGTACCCGTGAGGGGAACGACTTACTTCGTGAGATGTTGGAGTCTGGAATTATCAAGTATGGCGATGAATTCCTTCACTCTATGGAAGAAGGTGGTTGGGATTTGACCAAAGTGGATAAAAAAGCCATGAAGGAATCCAAAGCTACTTTCGTATTCGGACAGATGAACGAACCTCCAGGAGCTCGTGCTCGTGTGGCGCTTTCTGGTCTAACGATCGCGGAGTATTTCCGTGATGGCTCAGGAGATGGACAAGGAAAAGACGTATTATTTTTCGTAGATAATATCTTCCGTTTTACCCAAGCAGGTTCTGAGGTGTCTGCACTTCTAGGACGTATGCCCTCAGCAGTAGGATACCAACCTACCTTGGCTACCGAGATGGGGGCCATGCAGGAGCGTATTACCTCAACCAAGAAAGGATCTATTACTTCTGTACAGGCGGTTTACGTGCCTGCGGATGACTTGACTGACCCTGCACCGGCAACTACCTTTGCCCACTTGGATGCAACTACCGTATTGTCCCGTAAGATTGCCGAGTTGGGAATTTACCCAGCAGTAGATCCTCTGGATTCTACCTCTCGTATCCTTACCGCAGACATTCTAGGAAAAGAACATTACGATTGTGCACAACGTGTAAAAGAGTTGTTGCAGCGTTATAAAGAACTTCAAGATATCATTGCTATCTTGGGTATGGAAGAATTGTCCGAAGATGATAAAATGGCAGTAGGCCGTGCACGTCGTGTACAGCGTTTCTTGTCACAACCATTCCACGTTGCGGAACAATTTACTGGTATCCCAGGAGTATTGGTAGATATTAAAGATACCATCAAAGGATTCAACATGATCATGGATGGTGAATTGGATCATCTTCCTGAAGCTGCCTTTAACTTGAAAGGTACCATCGAAGAGGCGATCGAAGCTGGAGAAAAAATGTTGGCTGAAGCCTAATAATCTTAAACAGAAGCTATGTATTTAGAAATTGTAACTCCAGAGGCCTCCTTGGTAAAAGGGGAAGTGGAAAGCGTAACCGTACCTGGGTTAAATGGAGAATTTCAAATGTTGAATAACCACGCTTCTATAGTTTCCTTGTTGGGAAAAGGGAAGGTGAAATTTGCTGGTAACCCAACCATCGCTGAGGATTTCGAAAAGAGATTCACACAAGAAGGAGGTAAATGGGTTTTGGAAATCACCAGTGGAACAGTTCAGATGAGCGACAATAAAGTCATCGTACTGGCCGACTAAAAGAATTATAACTATTTGCTTGTTAAAGGTCCATAGCCGAAAGGTTTTGGGCCTTTTTTTATGGA
>CAZOSF010000057.1:4885-9499 GCA_964582415.1 uncultured Alteromonas sp. | reverse complement strand
CATTCCCACGAACACAAACATTCGCATAACGACCACCATACCCATACCCATGCCAAAACCATCCGGCAAAATTATTTTTCATCGATGTCGATTGGGATTTTACATGGCTTAGCAGGAGTAGCCCATTTTTTACTTTTCTTCCCCGTATTAGGTTTCGAAACCCGCTTGGATTCCTGGTTTTATATCATCGGTTTTGCGGCAGGAACCTTATTTGCTATGAGTGCATTTGGACTGGTTATTGGAGCACTTTCCAATTATTCGAGCACCCATGAAAACCAGAACTTCTTTAAAGGTATTCGCCTTTCCGCTGGTTTGATTGCCATTGTGGTAGGATTGTACTGGATTTTTGCCAATTAACAAATACGTGGTAATTGTTCCCCGATAAGTGGGGTCACGATCCGTTTTCCACCGATTACGCTGTGCATGACCACCTTTTTTGGATTGACTTCCGTTACCTCACCTATGCATCGGGAGTGCGTGCCCTTTTCATCATTTTGCATTACCTTCAAAGCCTCGTCTGCCACGGAAGCATCCACAATGGCCAGAAAAATACCTTCATTGGCCACATATAGTGGGTCTAATCCTAAAATCTCGCAGGCGGCTGCTACTTGTTTGTCCAATGGAATGTCTTTTTCATAAATGGCAATACCTTTATCAGAATCCAGTGCGATTTCCGACAAAACACTGGCCACCCCACCCCGGGTAGCATCCCGGAAGAGGTGGATCTTCTTTCCAAATCGGTCGAGCAGTTTCTGGGTGATAAAATGTAAATGCGTAGTATCACTTTTAATTTCGCTTTCAAAAGCCAAACCTTCCCGTTCCGACATAATGGCCATTCCGTGTTGTGCAATGGTGCCATTGATCAGTATTTTATCGCCAATCTTTATATTTTCCATCGATATATCGGCTTCTGGATGTACAGGGCCTATTCCGGTAGTGTTGATGAAAATCTTGTCTCCCTTGCCTTTTTCCACCACTTTCGTGTCCCCAGTGATGATCTGCACCCCACAAGTGTCGGCGGTCGCTTTTATGGAATTTACGATGGCAATGAAATCTTCCATTTTCAATCCTTCCTCTACAATAAACGCTAAGGATAAGTACTTAGGCAATCCTCCACACATGGCGACATCATTCACGGTCCCGTTCACGGCCAATTCTCCAATGTTTCCCCCTTTGAAGAAAACAGGAGATACCACAAAACTATCAGTAGACAAAGCTAGTTTTCCTTCCATAGAAACTACCGAACCATCGTGTTTTTGATCTAGTAAAGGATTGCTGAAGGTTTTAAAGATGATTTCATCGAGAAGGGCGCGACTCATTTGCCCACCACTTCCGTGTCCCAAATTTATGGTATTGCTGTTGCTCATAGTTCAATTTTTTCGTTGGTGGTGAAATGGAAATAGGCGGCACAGGCCCCTTCAGAGGAAACCATTGGGGCTCCCAGCGGATTCGAAGGACTGCATGTTTTTCCAAAAGCTGGACATTCAAAGGGTTTTTTGATGCCTTTTAAAATATCACCCGCAATACACTCAGAGTTTTGAAGGGTAGTTGTGCCATCGATATTGAATTTGGATTCCGCATCATAGTGTCTATATGCCTTGGCAATTCGATAACCACTGTTCGGGATTTCACCAATTCCCCGCCATTCACGATCGCCCACTTCAAAAACCTTTGAAATTACTTCTTTGGCAGCGGTATTTCCTTCTTTTTTCACCACACGGGCATATTGGTTTTCTACTTCGGCGCGACCTACTTCCAATTGGCAAACCGCTTGATAAATTCCCTGCACTAAATCTAAAGGTTCGAAGCCTGTTACGACAATTGGTATCCGATATTTTTCACTGAGGGGGAGGTATTCTTCATACCCCATGATGGCACAAACATGGCCAGCCCCAAGAAAAGCATTGATGTTGCAAAATTCATCGCTCAATATTGCTTCCATGGCAGGAGGCACCAGCACATGGGATACCAAGATGGAATAATTGGTAACGCCTTCTTTCTCTGCGTGTAATACAGAAAGGGCATTGGCAGGGGCCGTGGTTTCAAAGCCAACGGCAAAAAAGACAACTTCCTTATCTGGGTTTTGTTTTGCAATAGACACAGCTTCCAAAGGTGAATACAATATTCTAAGGTCGCCGCCATCGGCCTTGGCCTGGAGTAAACTCTTCTTGCTTCCAGGGACTCGAATCATATCACCAAAGGAACACACTATGACTCCCTTTTCCATTAAGGCAATGGCCTTATCGATTAGGCTAATGGGAGTAACGCACACGGGACATCCTGGACCATGAATCATTTGTACCTCTTTGGGCAACAACTCCAGAATTCCGTTCCGAACCAAACTATGGGTCTGACCCCCACAGATTTCCATGATGTTCCAGGTTCTGGTCACCTTGTTTTCGATGAGGTCTAAATAATGCTTTGTTGCCTCGAGGTTTCTATATTCGGATAGATACTTCATGATGTCTTACAATTTAAGAAATACATGGCTTGCCCAAAAGAGATATTCTCATCATTCGGGGATAATTCCCTATTAAAGTACAAGGAGTGGCCCGAAGTGTTTAGGTCGGTAATAAGGTCCAGTAAGGTGGCATTCTGAAAAACCCCTCCCGAGAAACAAAGTGAGGTATATCCCTTTCTATTCGCGAATTGGTAAACTCCTCGTGCTAAACTATAAAGGAAGTTTATGATAATCTGTTCTTTGGGAACGCCGGCATTTAACTCTTTTTCAATGGTTGAAACTAGCTGCTTTGTAGGAAGCTCATCGCCCATGGTTTCTGGGAAATAATTTCTGCAGGAAGAGAGTTCATAGCCATGGATGTTATTTTCAAGGAGAATGGAAGCTTCTCCTTCATAAGTATTAAAGTCGCATATTCCCAAGAGGGAAGCAACGGCATCAAACAAACGACCTACCGAGGAAGTTTTTAATTTATTTTTTTCCTTCAAATTTTTATAGATTCCCAGTTCCTCATCGGAGAACTTTTGAAGAACTCTTCGGGAATTGTCATTCACGGAAAATAGAGAGAGTCGTGGTTCTTTCGACATTTTATCTCCTGCTAACCAATCGAAATACTCGAAGTGGCCTATCCGTTGGATTTCCCCATTTTGATAATCGAAAAATTCTCCACCCCAGATTTGTCCATCCTCCCCATAGCCAACCCCATCCCATATTACACCCAGTATCTTTTCAGTAGAAGTAAATAAGTCATGTTCTCCCAATACGGAAGCAAAATGCGCTTTGTGATGTTGAATTTCGTGTATTTCCGATTGGCATTCATCTGCTAATTCGCGTCCATAGGAAGTACTGAAGTATTTCGGATGTTTGTCTACCAGAATAATCTCTGGAGTGGTTTGGAACAAATCCAAAAAGGATTGTGTTTCCTGGGTAAATCGTTCGTAAACATCAAAATTTTCCAAGTTTCCCAAATACTGACTCAGGTACATATGGTCATTCGGAAGAAAACACAGGGTGCTTTTAAGATCGGCCCCCATGGCGAGTAGTTTTTTGTGTTGGGTTTTCGGTTGAATAAAAATGTTTGGGGCGTAGCCCCGAGACCTTCGGAAGAGTATGGGTATGTGATGCTTGAAACTATACTTAAGAACGCTGTCGTCTTGAGGGTGTTCTATATGTAAATCATGTTGTACAAAATAGTCGGCTACTTCAGATAGTTTTTCCAAGGCATCCGATTCCTCGCTAATTATTGGAGATCCATGGATATTACCACTAGTGGCCACGATGGGAAAATCCAATTCTTTCGCCAAAAGTTGCAGTAGAGCAGTATAGGGTAGCATAACCCCCAATTGATTCAGTCCTGGCGCTATTTGTTCAAGAGCAATTGCGCCACGATACCGTTCCAAGGGAAGGATAACGATAGGGCGTTCTGGGGAAGCAAAGCTTTTCCTATAATGGGCGTTCAATGGTATCTCCGCTTGCAATTTTTCTAAAGAGGTATACAAAATGGCAAAGGGTTTTTTGGGTCGCCTTTTTAAAACCCGTAAACGATTGACTGCATCCGATTTTTCGGCATGGCAACAAAGAAGATATCCGCTTGTGTTTTTTATGGCGATGATATGTCCCTCTTCTAGTAGTTGTGCTACTTTGGGTAATACCAACAACGAATTTCCTTCCGTCAACGATCCGGAATTGCTCATAAGCTGTAATTGTATTCCACAGGTAGTACAGCTGTTTGTTTGGGAATGAAAGCGTCTGTTTGCAGGGCTGGTGTGTTCTTCCTTGCAAGAAGGGCACATTTTGTATTCCGACATACTGGTGGTCTCCCTATCGAATGGAAATCGTTTTGTAATGGCCCAACGGGGCCCACAATGGATACAAGTAGTAAAGGGGTATTGAAACCTACGGTTGTTAGGGTCGTTAATTTCTTCTTTACACGCTTCGCATAGGGCAAAATCGGGAGTGAGTCGTAAACTTAGTCTTCCTTTTGCTGTTGAAGGTACAATTCGGAAATCTGTAAATTGTTGAAGATCGATTTCTGAAAAGTAATGCTGTTCGATTTTAGAAACAGGAGGAGGTGATTGGATAAGCGATCGATAAAACATTTTGCATGCGTCTTCAGTCCCGGTGATAAAAATAAGTACACCTTCTTCGTTATTGGA
>CAZOSF010000057.1:0-4785 GCA_964582415.1 uncultured Alteromonas sp. | reverse complement strand
ATTCGATTTATCTTTTTCGAAAAAATAGGAATCGCTGCTAATCGCAACAAGTGTTCCATCTAGTGTGTCCATAGTTTTCGTCCTAAAAAGTAGATTCATCCGGTTGGTAACGGGGGATTAGCTTACTCGCCGAATGAATCTACTCTATTGAAATTAATTGGCAGTTACAACTTTTTTATCTTTTTCGTCTTTCAGCTGTCGTTCAGCTTTTTTTAATCGTTCCTCACAAACAAATTTATAACCTCCAAACATGGAGGATACTTCACCACGGCCTTCCAACCAATCATGATAAAATACAAGGTATACATGAACCATCACAAAGAATATAAACAGCCACATGGTGATGTGATGTATTTGTCGCGTAACGTAATCTCCTCCAAGTGCGGCAGGTACCCAATCGAATAATTTTGGAAGCCACCAAGAGGACATATCGGCATACAATCCAAATCCTGTGAAGACCATCAGTAATGCTAAGACAAACATGACCACATAACTGAAGGCCGCCACGCTATTATGCCCAATACTAATATTCTTTACATTTTCTTTTTTCTCATTTTGAAGGATTACATCCACCTTCATAACGTGCATGAAGTTCATCCAGTTCTTTCGGGAAAATGGATTAAATGCTCTCCAACTTGCAAATCGATTTCCCACAAATGCCCAATAGATTCTCATAATCATCACGAAAAAGAAGATATAGGCCGCGATAAAATGGATGGCTCGTATAATTCCGAAAGTATGCAAATTGGTTGCCTCGGCACTCGACATTAACGCAGGGGGATTGGCGATAAGAAATCCCGTAATCACTAAAACTGTAATGGCAAGGGCATTCAGCCAATGGAAGATTCTCACTGGGAGTTCCCAAACCAATACTCTTTTAAAATTTCGTGTTTCCATGATTCCGGTTTTAGATTTCGCAACTTCCCGCGTTGGTGACTTTGGAAATATGATTTCCATGTTCATCGTAAAGATGTACGGCACAAGCCAAACAAGGGTCGAAGGAGTGGATGGTTCGGATAATTTCCAATGGCAATTCCGGATCGGCCACAGGGGTATCGATCAATGCCGATTCATAGGCGGAGCGCTGTCCTTTGGAGTCTCTAGGAGAAGCATTCCAAGTGGTCGGCACTACCTGTTGGTAATTTTCGGTTTTTCCATCCTTGATTTTAATCCAATGAGCCAGCGAACCACGAGGTGCTTCGGTGAATCCTACACCCTTTGATTCTGTGGGCCATGTTTTGGGTTCCCATAGTTCGGTGTTTGCCATTCTCTGGTCACCATTTTTGATGTTGTTCAAGAGTGTGTCATAGAATTCCATCGTCCAATTGGCAACCAATTGGGTTTCAATACCCCTAGCAGCTGTTCTTCCCAAGGTAGAGAACAAGGCTTCCACTGGCACATCAAGATGTGCAAGTGCGCCATTCACAGCATCCTGAACCTCTTTATTGCCGCGGGCATAACTTACCAACAAGCGGGAAAGTGGTCCCACTTCCATAGGCATGCCTCTCCAACGTGGCGTTTTGATAAAGCTATACTTGCTCTCCACATCCAAGAAGTCGTAAGGAGGTTGAGGTCCGGTATAGTTGATATTGGTTTCCCCTTCCCATGGGTGCTTTCCAATACCATCTCCTTCTTCATAGTCATACCAGGAATTGTTGATGAACTCTTCAATATCACCATTTCTATGGTCTACGTCCATAACTTTGGAAAGATCTCTATTGAGAATGATACCGGGTTCAAATTTGAAATTGGAAGGATCGTTATACCCATTCATTGGGAAATCTCCATAGGACATATAGTTTCCAAAACCTTTACCGATAGCTCCCCAATCTTTGTAGAAAGAAGCAATGGCCAATAAGTCTGGAATGTACACTTGCTCGATGAACTGTTTTCCTTCTTTGAGTAGTTTTCCTATCATCGCAAACCTTTCGGCATTCAATCCTCCGGGATCTTCAGTGTTTATTGCACAAGCCATACCTCCCACCAGATAGTTGGGGTGAGGGTTTTTACCACCCAAAATGGTGTGAACTTTCACGATTTCTTTTTGCCATTCGAGGGCTTCCAGATAGTGGGCAACCCCAAGTAAATTGACCTCGGCAGGTAATTTCATCTGTGAATGGCCCCAATAACCATTGGCGAAAATTCCCAACTGACCGCTTTCTACAAATTTTCGAATGCGATTCTGTACATCGGTAAAATAGCCCACAGAACTTTTTGGCCAACTGGAAATGCTTTGAGCGATTTCGGAAGTTTTCTTTGGATCCGCCTTCAATGCATTCACCACATCTACCCAGTCTAGGGCGTGCAAATGGTAGAAGTGAACGGTATGGTCGTGCATATACAGCGCCCCTTCCATAATATTTCGAACCATTTCGGCATTGGGTGGAATTGCGATTCCAAGCGCATCTTCTACCGCTCTAACCGATGCAAGGGCATGTACGGTAGTACAGACACCGCAGGTTCGTTGTACGAATGCCCAAACATTTCGGGGATCCCGTCCTTTAACAATATTCTCAATGCCCCTTACCATAGTGCTGGAGCTATAGGCATCGACTATTTTACCATCTTTAATTTCAGCTTCTATTCGCAAGTGACCTTCGATTCTCGTTACGGGGTCAACAACTATTCTATTTGCCATAATGCCTAAGTTTTATTCGTCAAGATTTTGTTCATTCAGAGTGGCTCGATCCCTACGAGACTTCACCTGCTTTCTTTTTGAAACAGAAGCGCCGATAGCATGCACGGCAATACCTCCAGCTAAGACTCCTGCCGCTATTTTACCTACATCATCGGCGGTTCCTTCCTCATGTCCTCCAGGGATATTAGTTGCTCTGTCATAGAAAGAGCCTCCATCCCAGAATCCATCTTCACTACAACCAATACAACCGTGTCCGGATTGAATTGGGTAACTCACACCACCATTCCATTTAATAACACCACAGGCGTTATACGTAAGGGGTCCTTTACAACCTAATTTGTAAAGACAGTATCCTTCTTTTGCATTTTGGTCGTCGAAGGATTCAGCAAATAATCCGGCATCGTAATATGGTCTGCGGTAGCAACTGTCATGAACGCGTTTGGCGTAGAAAGCTTTTGGTCTTCCTTGGCGATCCAATTCAGGCAAGCGTCCGAAAGTGACCAAATGAACTATGATTCCCGCCATCACTTCTCCGATTGGAGGACAACCGGGTACACGGATGATAGGTTTGTTCTTGATTATTTTATGAATAGGGGTGGCTTCTGTTGGATTTGGTTTTGCAGACTGCACACAACCATTGGAAGCGCAACTTCCCCAAGCAATGATTGCCTTAGCTCCTTCCGCCGCTTCAAGAAGAATATCTTTAGCGGATCTTCCTGCAATGCAACAATAATTTCCATCGGCGCCCATTGGAATCGATCCTTCTACACAAAGGATGTATTCACCATGGTGTTTTTTCATGGTTTCATGTTTAGCAGCTTCCGCCTGATGCCCAGAAGCCGCCATTAGGGTCAAGGTGTAATCCAACGAAATCTTGTCCAGAACAATGTCGGCCACGATTGGGTGATTCGACCTAATGAACGATTCACTACAACAAGTACATTCTTGAAAATGCTCCCAAATAACGGGTAGTCGTTTTGTGGTTTCCAGTGCTTTTGCGACCTGTCCTACCATGGACGATTCGAGTCCGATGTAGGCGGCCATAAACGCACTAAATTTCATAAAATCCCTTCGGGTGTATCCTTCCTTGATGATGCTGTCATAATACGTTCCTTTGATTGGTTTGTCGCTTTCCATATTATTGAAATTGAAGGAGTTATTGTATAAGTTATTGAAATTAGAGAGGAATTGATTCTTGAAACATGACATCCGTCACATTTATTAAAATTTTACTTAGTAATTTTCTGTGTTTTTTTAATTTCCTGTAGTATATGCATGAATTATCGGTAGCATTGGGAATCGTTCGGATTGCCGAAGAGGAAACCAAGAAAGCGGGGGCCAAAAGGGTGGAAACCATCGATTTGGAAATTGGGACCCTAGCTGGCATTGAATTCGACTCCTTGGAATTTGTGTGGCCTGCTGCTGTAAAGGACTCCGTGCTGGAACATGCTCAAAAGCATATCTCCATAGTGGAAGCCAAAGCGAAATGCTTGGATTGTGACCACCAGTTTCCGATAAAAAAATTCTATGATTCCTGTCCCAAGTGTCAGAGCTCATTGAAGGGAATAGTACAGGGGAAAGAATTACGAGTGAAATCTTTGGAAGTAATTTAAATGAAAAGCTATGTGCGGAACTTGCGGCTGCGGAACAAATGAAAATGGCGTAGTAATTAGCAACCCCCGTGAAGGTCGCCACCATCATCATCACGGAAATCATGATCACCACCACCATGATGATCACCATCACGAACATCATCATCATGACGATCATCATCAGCATGATCACCACCATCACGGACACACTCATGAGCATACGCAGGATGTGAAAAACCGAGTGTTGGAAATTGAAAAGGATATTCTCAGTTCTAATGATTTACAAGCGGCAAAAAACAGGGGGTACTTTGAAGCCAAGAATATTTTTGCCCTCAATTTGGTGAGTTCGCCGGGTAGTGGTAAAACTTCCCTTTTGGAACGGACCTTACAAGATTTGAAAGAAGAGCTTCCTTTTTATGTCATAGAAGGCGATCAGCAAACACAAAATGATGCCAAACGCATCGATGCCCTGGATATTCCTGTAATACAAATCAATACAGGAAAAGGGTGTCATTTGGAGAGCGATATGGTATATGAAGCCGTGAAAAAATTAAA
>CAZOSF010000056.1:14300-15931 GCA_964582415.1 uncultured Alteromonas sp. | reverse complement strand
TGGCGATGATGCGCAAGCAGACCCAAAAGGAATACATCCTTCAGTTCACCGAAAATGAATCGGAATACAAACAAGAGGAAGTATTGGATGACAATACAACCATTAGTGGCGGAGGCGTACAACTTGTTATCGCCGGTTCCGGTGGCAATGATGTTCGTTACAAAAATCTTAAGGAAAAGCGCTATGTAGAACAGGTGGAAATGTTTGGAAAGCAATTCTTGGTAAAAGATAAATTGGAACATCCTGAATGGGAGTTGCATAAGGAAACCAAAAACATAGGGCAGTATACCTGTTTTAAAGCGACCTATAAAACCACCCGTACGGTAATGGTAGCTGAAAGTTCCAGTGACGGAGTGAATTCGGAGGGTAGTGAACATACAGAAGATGAGGAAATCGAAGTTGTGGCATGGTACACCCCTCAGATACCGGTGAAAAATGGACCTTCCAATTATCAAGGGCTGCCTGGGCTGATTTTAGAAATCAATGATGGGACAGCAACCTTACTTTGCACCAAAATAGTTCTGAATCCAGAAAAGGGAGTCGACATCAAGGAGCCCACCAAAGGAAAAGAAGTGTCCGATGCAGAATACCGTGAAATCATTGAGAAAAAAATGAAGGAAATGAACGAGCAATTCCAAGGAGATGGTAGAAAGAGTGAAGGGAAACGTAGTTTTAATATTAGAATAGGGGGTTGATTGAAACTTTTCCGGGGGTAGGAGGTCTAAGGATTTTAGAATATGGCGTACTTTGGTACCACTAAAATCCACACGATGAAAACCTTTTACCTTATCCTATTTGCCCTTATTACCTCTGCTTCTTTTTCCCAAGTAAGTGGAAAGGCCTATTATGAATCGAAAACCACCGTTGATATGAACAATGTGGGACGGCCGGATATGTCGGAAGACATGAAAAAACAGATCATGGAGCGCATGAAAAGTTTCTTGGAAAAGACCTACATCCTCACTTTCAGCGGTAACGAGTCTGAGTATAAAGAAGAAGAAAAATTGGAGGCAACCGAGGGAATGCGTGGCTTTGGTATGATGATGAACAGTTTTGCTCCCGGGGATCAATATAAAAACTTGAAAACGGGAGAGCTGTTGGAGGAACGGGAGTTCTTTGGAAAACAATTTCTGATTCGCGACAGTATCCCTCAGTTGGAATGGGAAGTTACTAAGGAATCAAAACAGATTGGCCAGTATATTGCTATAAAAGCCACAGCAATAAAGCAGGTAGATCCAACCGATTTCAGCATGATGCGCCGACGCAGGGATCGGGAGGAAGACAAAAAGCCAGCCGATACCACAAAAGTGCGTGACCCCATGGATGATTTTGAAATGCCAAAAGAAGTGATTGTCACAGCTTGGTTTACCCCGCAGATTCCGGTACAGAACGGACCTGGGGAATACGGTGGATTGCCTGGATTGATTTTAGAGCTGAATGTGGATCGTACCACAGTACTCTGTTCAAAAATAATTATGAATTCAAAAGAGCCGCTAGAAATAGAAAAACCCAACAAGGGTAAGGAAGTAACCCGAGACGAATACAACAAGATTGTCTTGGAAAAAACCCAGGAGATGCGGGAGAATTTCCGTAACCGAAGACCTAGTGGTAACCGAAGATTCGGCGGTTAA
>CAZOSF010000056.1:0-14200 GCA_964582415.1 uncultured Alteromonas sp. | reverse complement strand
GTCATGAAAAATCTTCCAGGAGTTGAGGTAAATGATGAAGGGGAAATTCAAGTGGAAGGAAAAACGGTTCAGAAGGTAATGGTGGAAGGGAAGGATTTCTTCGATGGGGATTCCAAATTGGCCACCAAAAATATTCCTGCAGATGCCGTGGATAAGGTGGAGGTGTTGCGCAATTATAGTGAAGTGGGACAGCTACGAAACGTGACCAACAACCAAGACAACGTAGCCATCAATATTAAGTTGAAGGAAGGTAAGAAGAATTTCTGGTTCGGAGAGGTGACTGCCGGTTCTGGTGTGGATGATACGCCCGATGAACGTTATTTGGTGCACCCTAAACTGTTTTATTACAATCCGAAGTACAGCCTCAATTTTATCACCGATTTCAATGACATAGGGGAAGTGCCTTTTACATGGAGAGATTATTTTAACTTCACAGGGGGCTTCCGAAATTTTAACCGAGGGGGCGGGACCAATTTCAACATCAGTGAAAGTGATCTAGGTTTTGCTATTGCCCAAAACAATCGGGCTAAAAGCATTACCACTAAATTTTTGGCCGCCAATTTCAGTTGGGGAGTCACCGATTCGTGGGATTTAAGTGGTTTCGGCATTGGTTCCGATAGCAGGACCGACTTCGTTTCAAATTCCATTCGGCAGTACATCAATACAGGAGTCACGGAAACAACGACCAGTACTACCAACCAACAGAATCAATTGGGTATGCTGAAACTAAGTTCTGTGTATAAACCCAACGTCAATTTTCAGTTGGATTATGATGTACTGGTAAAAGGGTCGAAACAATCGGAAGACGCCAATACCTTGTCGATTTTTGAAGACAACACCAATGATATTCAGGAAGCCAAGGAAAACAAACCCAGCTCCATCAATCAGAACATGAACTTTTATTATACTGCCGGTGAGGATCACATCTTCGCAGGACAGGTACAGCATTTATATCAGGATGAAGATCCGTTTTATAAAGCAGCAACCGACTTGATTCCTTTCCCTGGGGTGCTGCCACTGGATACCCTTCAGAATCGATATGATATCAATCAACAGAAAAACGTACAGACCAATAAATTGGATGCCAAGTTGGATTATTATTACGTGATCAACAACAAAAGCAACCTAAACCTGACCGCCGGAGCCACACTTTCTAACCAAAATTTCGATTCGAACATCTTCCAGCTTTTGGACGACGGTACGGTGAATGATTTGGAAACCACTTTGCCCATCAATGGACAAAGCGAGACCTTGTCCAACGATGTGCGTTATGGATTTACCGACCTATTTTTGGGAGCTCATTACAAATTCAAAACCGGACAATTCACCTTTGCCCCCGGATTGACACTTCACAATTATCGGGTATCCAATGAGCAGTTGGGGGCGACTATTACACAAGACGACTGGATGGTTTTGCCCGATGTATTTGCCCTCTGGGAAATAAAGAAAAGTGAAAGCCTTCGGTTTACATATTCCATGGCCGCTACTTATACCGACGTGAACAATTTTGCAGAAGCCTATGTGTTCAATAATTACAATCGATTGTTCCGAGGGAATCGCTATCTGGAGAATTCCTTGTCCCATACTTATAGTCTCAACTACTTCAATTTCAATTTGTTCAATTATACCAATATTATGGCCAATCTCAGCTATACGCGACGGTTGGAGGGTATCAAGAATAATTCCCAGATTGTTGCCATCAACCAGGTGACCCGTCCGGAAAATATCGACAGTAATTTCCCAGATGAGACCCTTTCGGCATTTGGGCGGTTTAGCAAACGCATCAAAAAAATCGAATTGGCGGCCAATGCCAATGTTAGTTACAGCCTTTCCAACAATATCATCAATGAAGCCATTCGTAAGAGTGAAAGTTTCACCCAAACGTATCGCGTAAGTGCAAGAAGTAGTTTTAGGGAATGGCCCAATTTTGAGGTGGGGTACGGACTTACGGTAAATAATTACAATAATGGAGGACTCCAACAAACCTTTTATACCAAAAGGCCTTACGCGAATGTGGATATTAACTTTTTGAAGTATCTCACCCTAAGTGCCAATTGGGATTTGTACAATTATACCAACAAGGAAGAGACCATTAAGAATGACTATTCCTTCTTGAATGCCACCTTGTATTTTCAGTTGCCAGAGAGTCCTTGGGAATTATCATTGCAAGGCACTAATATCCTCAATACACAATTCACCAATAACGATAGTTTTAGCGACGATTTCAACGTGACCAATCGTTACTATGTGTTGCCAAGAATCGTAATGTTTGTGGTTACGTATAACTTGTAAAATTAAATAAGGCAGTTGTCCTATTTGATTTTAGAAAGATTTATTGGATTTTTATAAGGTTCAAACCGCAACCTTATGAAATTTTCTACACTATTTTTGTTACTGTTGGTCAGTTTTGCAAGTGCCCAAGAGTATCCAACAGGGATGATATGGGATGAAGAATCCTATAGAAGCATCCCATACAAAGCTCAATTCACGTCGGCTACCTACGAGAACTTACCCAGTAGCTATTCATTAGAACAATATGCGCCAATACCCGGCAATCAAGGCAGGTATGGTACCTGCGTAGCTTTTGCAAGTGCCTATGGGTTGCGTACAATTATGCTGGCGAAAGATTTGGGGATTACAGACCGTCAGCGCATTAACCAAAATGCACTTTCTCCAAGTTATGTATATGCCATTATCAAAAGAGAGGATGACATGGATTGCAGTAAGGGAGCCAATCCTATTTATGGATTGGAGGCTTTAAAAGTGGCTGGAGCTCCCTTGTTAACCACACTACCGTATTCCTGTAATCCAGCCATTAATACTCAGGTACAGATGGAGGCTATTGATTATCGTATTCGCGATTATCAAACCTTGTTTTTCTTCGATGCTACTGAACCAGGAATTAAAACCGATGCCACGAAAAAAGCACTTTCTGAAGGCTATCCTGTGCTTTTGGGCATGAAATTGCCCCCTAGCTTTTTCAAGGCACAGCTTGTTTGGCGTTCGTTACCAACGGAGCAGAACCAGATCGCACAGCAGCATGGTTATCATGCGATGGTGGTGATTGGGTATGACGACAATTATGAGGGAGGTGCCTTTCGGGTGTTGAACAGTTGGGGTACCCAATGGGGGGATCAGGGCTTTATCTGGATTCCTTATTCTGAATATGAAACCTGGGCCATGGGAGCCATGCAACCCTATAGTTATTACAAGAGAAAAGATAATTCCATTCCATTCAAACCGAAACCGGTAACCCCTGCAACGCCAAAAGGACAACCTAACAAACCCAATCGGCCGAATATTCCTGCTGGGGAGGTAGACGCCAACCCAATCGCTGGACAATTACCGGAAGGATCCCTACGCTTCGAAACGAATACGGGTGAGTCTATGGACGTGTCTCGTATTTCCACACGAAATTTGGTGGTGGAAGACGACGTGGAAGGTGAGGACTTAGTGGCCTATAAAATGACCAAATCCTACCCCTCTGGAACGCGTTTCCGCTTTTATTTGGAGAACAAACACGAGGGGTATATCTATGCCTTTGCCACCGATTTGAGTCAGAAAATCAATAAGATTTTACCTTATGATGCATTGATGTCTCCGCTTATCGGTGCTAATTCTGAATTGGCATTTCCTAGCGAAACCAAGGTAATCCGTATGGACAATAATCCCGGGACCGATTATTTATTGATACTCTTTAGTCAGCAAAAACTGGATGAAGACGAGCTCCTTCAAAAAATGGAGGAAACTTCTGGTGGACTCACGAGCAAAATTAAAGCTGCATTAGGCGACAAACTTATTGAAAAACATCAAGTAGCATATACAGCCAGTACTCCAGGATTCAAGGTGAAGGAAGGGGCCGAAGGCTATGTGGTTCCTTTGATGGTGGAAATTACCCATGACTAGATGAAACGACTTGGCATTCTCTTTCTTCTAATTGCAATTCCTTTAATTGGTCAAGCCCAAATAAACGAGCAATTCGTTGTACAATCGGGTCATAGTTCTTCCAGATCCAAAAAGGTTTTAGATAAAAAACGAGGGTTATTGATTACCTACGGGGATGATAAAACCCTTAAATTTTGGGATGACAAGTCTGGACTTTTACTGAAAACTCATGAGTTTGATGGCTTTATGGGGGAGATGGAACTGGATGAAGAGAAAGGAGTTACCTATATTCTCACCAACAACACCATTTATGTTTTCAGCAATGAGACCTATAGTGAGATTAGGCGTTATGAACTGGGGAGAATCTATGCGATGGATTTTGTCAAATCCAAAAATTACCGGGGGTTAAGCTTTTTCGCTCAGGACGAGAAAGGGCAACAAAATTTATATGCCCTGGATGCCACCACTGGAAATATCATTTATGGGAACATCGCACCTTTCCCTGGAAAAGGGGAAATTATGGATTTTTCATTCAATAACACTGGGACTTTTTTTATTGTTTACACCAATTTTTTGGAGTACTATGTGTACTCTTTTATGGACAAGAATTATACTGAATTCGATGGCGCTTGTCTGGGGATTTTTGACGATGGTGATGTAATCAATGCCCAATATGATGGAAGTACCGGTATGGCTGCTTTTTCCCGAAGAGGTCTTCATAATAACAAGGTTCGATGGCAATATAATTTTCCTTTAAAAGGCATTGCAGGAACACCATATCCACATGTGAGTGATGTTGTTTTAGACGTCGATCGAAACAGTATGTGGATTGTGGTTGGCAAAGCCACGCCCGTCGAATTGAATTTAAAAAATGGCGAAGTGCTCCGTAAATTGCCAGATGCGATGGCCGACAGGGCTATTTCGCCATTTGGTGATATCATGTATGCGAATCGGGATGACGATGCGCCAATTTATAAATACAGAATTGGGGATACCATTCCATTGACGCAATACGGTCATCAACTAATCGATCAAAAACAAATTGCCGTCTATCGTGGAAAGGATGAGGTAGAATTTTTGTTTTCGAGTGGTTATGGAAAAAATACCTCTTCGCTTTATGCATCCCCCGAAACCACAAAACTTACGGAGTATCCAACTAATTACCGAAACGATTACAGTGATGGTAAGTTCGTGGTAGATCCGTCGTCGAACAAAGTGTATGCAATTACAAATACTTCCGATCCCATAAAGGTTTTTGAAAGAGGGAAGCCGGATAGTTTTAAAGATTTAATCAATAACTTCAAAGAAGTGCGATGCTTTGATTATAGCCCGAGCACCCAACAATTGGCCTTGCTTTGGAATGGGGCCGTACGGGTTATCAATACGGAAGAAAAGAAGGAAGTGTTTTCTTCCATGATTTCAGGAGATGCCACTTGGGATGATCATGGGTTGAGTATCTCGCCACAGAAAAACATGCTGGCGTATGTAACCAATGAAGTAGTTGGAGACAGCCTCATTGCACTATCAGATCGGTTGCATTATTTCGATTTTATGAATCGGGAAGAACTTTGGGAAAAGCAGGGGCGTTATTATTCCTTATTTCATTTGAATAATGGAAAACAACTTTTAGCCGCAAACGGAACCGAAAAACGTGTAGAAATTCTCGATGCAGCTACAGGTGAAATGGTACGATCCTTTCCGACCGATTTTGGGGCTAACATTCCTGAAGGGGAGTTGTCTCCCAATCAAGAGTATATAATGTTTTCTGGTTACAATTTTGGCGCACATATCTACCACGTGCCATCTGGGAAACTGATCAATTCCTTTGACAAGTATAATATTGCTTTGGCAAAAGCCGTATTTGTGACCAATGATATCTTCGCAATTAGCACCTCTGGAGTGGTAAAATTGTACTCTATTCATAACATAGAGGAAAAGGCGCGCATCTATTTTTTTAGAGACGGGAGTTGGTTGGTTCATACACCAGAAGGATTGTTCGACGGACCTCAAGCTGCATGGGAGAAAGTGGCCTTTGTAAAAGATAAAGAGGTGATCCCCTTTGAAAGTGTTTTTGAGCAATTTTATACGCCGCGATTATTGTATCAGATACTCTCTGAAACTGGTTTTAAATCGAATGCATCTATTGCCAACCTTCAAGTTCCTCCAACCGTGGAATTGTTTTTTACTGAAGGCACTCGAAATTTGATAGTAGAAGAGGATGAGGAAACAGCTCGAATTGAAACCGAAAGCCCAACGGGAACCCTAACGCTCAATGGAGATGGGAAAGGTGGAACCTTGTCGGAACTCCGTTTGTATCACAATGGTAAAAGAATCACCAATGCGACCCGAAATTTGGTCGTGGAAGATGAAAAAGCTTCTACCGACAATACCCTGAAAATTGCTGTCGAATTGCTCGAAGGGGTGAATGATTTTACCGCCATTGCTGTCAATGGACAAGGGACCGAAAGTAGGCCCTCTAAATTGACTATAGTCTATAAACCTAAAGACGAACCCTTGGTAAAACCCCAAGGCATACAGGCGTATCTTTTGGTGGTGGGAATTAATGAATATCAAAATCCCAAATACAACCTTAATTATGCGGTAGCCGATGCAGGTGGATTCCAGGAACAAATACAAAATGGTCTATCAGGAATCACCACAAAAGTGCATCCGTATTTTCTCAGTAACCACGACGCTACCCGTGATAAGATCTTGGAGAAAATCGTTGAAATCGCCGACTTGGCAAATCCACAGGATATCTTTATTTTTTATTACGCAGGGCACGGGGTAATGAGTCAAGGAGCGAGCTCCGAATTTTATTTGGTGCCTACCGATGTTACCCAATTATATGGAAAGGATGGAAGCCTTGAACAAAAAGGAATATCAGCCTCAGAATTAAAACGCTTTGCTGCCGGAATTCCTGCTCAAAAACAATTGTATATCCTTGATGCCTGTCAGAGTGCAGGTGCATTAAACGCCATGGTGTCCCGTGGGGCTGCCGAAGAAAAGGCCATTGCGCAATTGGCCAGAAGTACGGGAACACATTGGCTCACGGCCAGTGGCAGTACCCAGTTCGCTACCGAATTCGATGAATTAGGCCACGGAGTATTTACCTATGCCTTATTGGAGGCGCTTTCCGGGAAGGCCGATAGTGGGGATCATCGGGTTACCGTAAATGAGTTAAAGGCCTATATTGAGAGTCGTGTCCCAGATATTTCGGAAAAATATAAAGGGAGTCCGCAGTACCCTTCCAGCTTTGGATTCGGGCAAGACTTTCCGGTAAGTATTACCGAGGAATAGTACTAGGATTAAGACTGAAGTCGGCGCATCAGTTGGTGCAAACCGCCACCGTTCATGGCTTCCAAGCCATGGTTACGCAAGATGCTAGCGGCGGTGCCGCTTCGCATCCCACTTCGACAATAACAGATGATCGGCTTTTCCCATTTACGTGCTTCAGCCAATCGACCAGAAATCTGTTCCAATGGAATATGTTTAGCACCTTTGATGTGTCCCGCCTTAAACTCTTCTTTGGTGCGGACATCCAATATGACGGCACCTCTACTTATAAATTCTTGAACTTGTTTGGCTTTGTTGCCGAATAAAAAATCAAATAATCCCATACTATTTTTTTTCAATAAGTTCCAATCCGGCATCGATTAGATGCGCTACTTTTGGTCGTCGTTCTTTTAGGAATTCTAAATAATCCAATATGGTTTCGGATAGTTGGGTGGTTGATTTTGCGGTAAGTTCATAAATCTCCAAAGGCAACAACCAATCGTCAGGAAATTGATCTTGTAGGGTGGTGAAAATACCTTCTAAGAATTTTTCATTGTTGGCTCTATCTTCTCGGTACGCACGAATTTCCCTGTAGAGGTCATTGAGTATTTTTTCTTCCTTGGTTTGTTTTGTGCGAATGGTTTCGGTGGCACTTACTTTATGGGTCACCAGATCGAAGGAATGGTAATCGGCTGGACCTGCAAAGGCAGAAACAATGTCCTGTCCAACGGCCATATCGAAATCTCCCTGTTCTGGCGAGAACAATACTTCGTCACCATACTTGACCCAACAATCGGTAAACTGAATAAGCATCAGTTTCCCATTGAGGTTTCGCATACCGGTGACATTGGTTCCGGCTACAGTAATCCCACTTTCAAATTCAAATGAGATGGGTTTACCATCATAAAAATTATAGGCCTGTAGGTCTCTTGGGCCCATATTTTCAATAGATAAGTTGATTTTTTTCAATTTACCCAAAGGAGATCGAAAACCATGAGTATGACGAGAGGTTCCATGACCAATTAGTTCTTTTTCCCGATACGCTAAGGCGGTTGGGCCTTCTGTTTCGAAATATACTACTTCGTTATCTTCATTTTGAATCATTCGGGTGAAAACACCACTAACTTGTAGCCCTGTGCTTAATTCAATGGTTCCAATTTGTTTCGAACCGATAAGTTTCTTCAATCCACGCCATCCCCCTTTTCGCACTGCCATGGTATTGGCAAACTCTTCCAACACCTCTTGTAAATAAGCGAAATCTGGAGTTACGTAAAGTTGCGGTTGGGGTTTTGTGATATCAAAATCTACGTAAGCCGCATCAATGGTGTAGGGAAGTTTTTTTACCTCTTTTTTCATACACCATTCGCTTTCTCCAATGGAAGAGAGTAGGCCAGCCCCATAAATTTTGGGGTTTTCAGTAGTTCCTACCAACCCGTACTCGACCGTCCACCAATGCAGGTTCCGTATCAGCGAAATCTCACTGGGTTCCACTTTTCTTTCTTGCAATTTCAACACCTTTTTCTCGGCAGCATCGATTTTATCGTGAGGGGTGCCCTCGGCTTCCTTTAATATGGAAAGTTCCCGAACGGCTTCATACATTTCGGTGTCATGGGCACTGCAAATGGCTTTGGACCCTATTTCCCCAAAACGACGCAAGTACTCGGCATAATCTGGACTGGCGATGATGGGGGCATGGCCAGCGCCTTCATGGATGATGTCTGGTGCCGGCGTATATTCAATATTTTCAAGCTGACGAATATCGCTAGCAATGACCAGTATTTTATAGGCCTGGAATTCCATAAAAGCATTGGGAGGAATAAATCCGTCTACCGCAACCGCGGCCCATCCAATTTTCTTAAGGATACGGTTCATACCGTACATGGAGGGGATTTGATCGATGGAAATACCCGTTTGCTTCAGCCCATCCAAATAGCTTTCATGAGCTACCCTTCCAAGGTAATCCACATTCTTCCGCATCACATACCGCCACACCGCTTGGT
This sequence comes from uncultured Alteromonas sp., assembly GCA_964582415.1. Taxonomy (GTDB): domain Bacteria; phylum Bacteroidota; class Bacteroidia; order Flavobacteriales; family Flavobacteriaceae; genus CAZOSF01. The sequence continues at coordinate 5,039 of CAZOSF010000056.1, read as the reverse complement.
TGATAGGGGTGTATTGGTCGTAATGTTGCGGCTTGATATATTGCTTCAGGTGGGGAGGAAGCCTATCTATCAGTTCGTTACTTTCAAATCCAGTTTCCATGGCCTTCAAAAATAACAACTATTCGGCAGATAGATTGTACTTTTTTACCCCTTTTTACCTGCCTTCATTTTCGTAACTTGCGGTATATGAAGACACCCACCCGTAAGGAGGAAATCATACATATTGCATCCCAACTGTTTAAGGAAAGGGGATACAGTGCTGTTAGTATGCGAGATATTGCGAAGGAATTGGGAATAAAAGCAGCGAGTCTGTACAATCATATCGATGGAAAACAGGAATTGCTTTCGGTATTGGTAATGGGATTGGCACGGGAATTTACGCGAGGAATGGAGCAGGTTCGAAGCGGAAAGTCATCTCCCCTTCAGCAAATCGAACAGCTTATCGAATTGCATATCGAAATTACCGTGCACCAATCACAGGCATTGGCCGCCCTGAACAATGATTGGATGCATTTGGAGGAGCCAGATCGAAAGGAATTTGTGCGGATGCGGGAATCCTATGAAGAGAATTTTCGGGATATTATAAAACAGGGAATCGAAAAAGGGGAAATACAATCCCGACATCCAGAAGTCATTTTATTTTCCATCCTTTCGACCTTACGTACCCTGTACTTATGGTATCAAAAACGAGGCAAGTTGGATGTGAATGTCCTAAAAAGGGACATGACGGCAGTATTGTTGAAAGGCATCGTTTAACAATTCTTTATTTGGAAAACCAACTAACAAACGTTAGTTTTGTTCATATAACCAAGAACTGTGGCACCATTTCATACCCTTACCGTAAAAGATATTCACAAGGAAACGTCCGACTGCTCGGTAATTACCTTTGATGTTCCAGAAAACCTGCAAAAAGACTACCATTTTCGGCAGGGACAGCACCTCACTATAAAAGCAATCTTAGAGGGTCAGGATGTGCGAAGATCGTACAGCCTTTGCTCCAACCCATTCAAAAAGGAATGGCAGGTGGCGGTGAAGCAAATCCCAGGCGGACTCTTCTCCACGTATGTCAATGAAAAATTGAGGGCAGGAGACACTCTGGATGTACTCACTCCCAGCGGTACCTTTGGCGTATCCTGTGGTAACGAAGCAAAGTCCTACGCGGCCTTTGTAGCAGGGAGCGGCATCACTCCGGTAATCTCCATGATTCGGGCACATTTGGAAAAGGAACCCAACAGTACTTTTCAGTTGTTCTACTTGAATCGGACGGTAAATTCCATTATCTTTAAAGAGGCCTTGGAACAGCTTCGGAATCAATATTTTGGGCGTTTTGAAATTTATTATTTCCTCTCCCAAGAACACCGTGATATCGAATTGTTCAATGGCCGATTTGATAAGGAGAAACTTCAGGAGATTTTTGAAAACCTAATGGATGTTACTTCAGTGAACGAGGTGTTCCTTTGTGGCCCAGAAGAAATGGTGTTCCTGATTCGGGAGGAATTGCAGAAAGCGGGTGTGGATAAGGAACATATCCATTATGAATTGTTTGTTTCTGGTCTGTCTGAAGAAGACAAGGCGCGTATTGAACGACTTTCGAAGCAAAACGTACAAGGGGTGGATGTTACCTTAATCGATGGTGGGAAGGAATTCCATTTCACCATGACCAAGGACTATGATAACCTATTGGATGCAGCCCTTGGAGCTGGTGCCGATTTGCCCTTCGCCTGTAAAGGCGGGGTTTGTAGTACCTGCAAGTGTAAGGTATTGGAAGGGGAAGTGGAAATGAAAGTGAACTATGCTTTGGAACCTGATGAGGTGGCCCAGCATTTTGTTTTAAGCTGCCAATCGGTCCCCCTAACAGAAAAAGTAAAAATTGATTTTGACGTATAAATTAGAGCTATGAGTGAAAAGGAAATCAAAAGTTTAGAAGCCTATTTCGAGGAGCGCATTGCCCGTGATGAAAAAATAGAGCCCAAGGATTGGATGCCCGAGAAATATCGGCAAACCCATATCCGCCAAATTTCCCAGCATGCCCACTCGGAAGTGGTAGGGATGTTGCCCGAAGGAAATTGGATTACCAGGGCCCCTTCCTTACGAAGAAAGGCGGCCTTGTTGGCCAAAGTACAAGATGAGGCAGGTCACGGACTCTATTTGTATTCAGCCTGTGAAACGCTTGGTATCTCCAGAGAGGAACTCTACGAGCAATTGCATTCTGGTAAGGCCAAATATTCTTCGATCTTCAACTATCCTACCATCACCTGGGCCGATATCGGAGCCATTGGATGGCTGGTGGATGGTGCAGCGATTATCAATCAGGTAGCTCTTTGTAATACTTCTTTCGGACCTTACGCAAGAGCGATGGTGCGCATTTGCAAGGAAGAAAGTTTCCATCAGCGACAGGGATATGAGATTATGCTAACACTTTGTAAGGGAACCCCTGAACAAAAAGCTATGGCACAAGACGCCTTGAATCGATGGTGGTGGCCAAGTTTGATGATGTTCGGACCTCGAGATGCCGATTCTCCCCATACCACGCAATCCATGAAGTGGAAACTGAAGCGCAAAACGAATGATGAATTACGTCAACAGTTTGTAGACCAAACCGTGCCCCAGGCCGATATCTTGGGTATTTCTATTCCCGATCCCGATTTGAAATGGAATGAAGAACGGGGTCATTATGATTTTGGGGAAATCGATTGGGAAGAATTCTGGCAAGTGGTAAAAGGCCACGGGCCCTGTAACAAAGAACGTATGGATGCCCGTATAGGTGCATGGGAAGAAGGAACTTGGGTTCGTGAAGCCGCCATGGCCTATGCAGAAAAGCAAGAAAGCCGAAAATTGAAACCAGCGATTTAATAAGTGAACAGTGAGCGGTGAGCAGTGAGCTAACTCGCTACTGAAATATCAATATAGAATAGTATGAAAAAAGAATGGCCTTTATGGGAAGTCTTCGTAAGAAGTAAAAACGGTTTGGAGCACCGACATTTCGGAAGCCTTCATGCAGCTGATGCACAAATGGCATTGGAAAATGCCCGAGATGTATATACTCGAAGAAATGAAGGTGTTAGCATTTGGGTAGTGGAAAGCAAATACATCACGGCTTCCAATCCAGCAGATAATGGGGAACTATTTGAACCCGCGCAAAATAAGGTGTACCGTCATCCTACCTTCTACGATTTGCCGGATGAGGTAAAACATATGTAATTCGAAAGAAATGAAAAAGGAAGCAATCTATCATTATATCCTGGGAATAGCAGATAATAACCTGATCTTAGGGCAACGATTAGGGGAGCTCTGTGGCCATGGGCCCAATCTGGAAACGGATATCGCCTTGACCAATATCGCCCTAGATTTATTTGGACAGACGCGAAGCTATTTTCAATATGCTGCCGAGCTTTCTGTTGATTATAAGACAGAAGACGATGTGGCTTTTCTTAGAAAGGAACATGAATACCGAAATACCCTCTTGGTAGAGCAGCCTAATACGCATTTTGGATACGTTATTGGACGACAGTTCTTATTCGATGTTTTTCATTTTATGCTTATTGATCGGTTACAACAAAGTCAAGACGAAACCCTCGCCGCTATTGCAGCTAAAGCAATAAAGGAGGTGAGTTACCATAAGCGATTTTCTTCCGATTGGGTGCGTCGTTTAGGGGATGGTACTAAAGTAAGCCACGATAAGATGCAAGAGGCCGTGAATGATTTATGGCGATATACCAACGAACTTTTTGAAATGTCCGAAATCGAAATGGAATTGGCCGCCGAAGGTATTGCAGTGAATACGGACGATTACAAAGAAAATTATTACGCTCAAGTTGCAGAATTGTTGAAGGAAGCAACTTTGCATGTTCCGGAAGAAAGTTATTTTCAAAAAGGAGGTAAGCGAGGAATGCATACAGAACACATGGGGTATATCTTGGCCGATATGCAATACATGCAAAGAGCCTATCCCAATATGAATTGGTAAGATGACCACCACTGAACCCTATATAGAACCTCAATTACTAACTGTTTTAGAATCGGTTGCGGATCCTGAAATTCCCGTTCTTTCATTAATCGATTTAGGGGTGATTCGGGAAGCAGTGGAGAAAGAGGACGCTATTTATATCAAATTAACACCAACCTATTCGGGTTGCCCAGCCATGGATGTGATGTCCGACGACATTAAAGCCGCTTTTAAGGCACAAGGAAAAGAAGCAATGGTAAAATTAGTGCTCTCTCCTGCTTGGACCACCGATTGGATGAGCGAAGAAGGGAAGAAAAAGATGGAAGCCTATGGCATTGCACCCCCGTTGGAAGCGACTGCCGATAAAGAAGTACTCTTGGGAGGAAAACGATTGGTAAAATGTCCGCATTGTGGCAGTAAGAACACCAAGATGGTGAGTCAGTTTGGCTCCACGGCCTGCAAAGCCTTATTTCAATGCGAGGATTGCCATGAGCCCTTCGATTATTTCAAATGTTTAAAATAAATCATGTTAGGACTGCGAACCACCATCTATAAAGTACCCCATTTGGAAAAAGCAAAGGAATGGTATTCCAAAGCGTTCCTAACCAAACCTTATTTCGATGAACCTTTTTATGTTGGGTTTAACGTTGGCGGATACGAATTGGGATTGCTGCCGGAGGAAGTCGAGATAGGGGAAAACGTACTTTCTTATTGGGGCGTTGACGATATACAATTGACCTATAACCACCTTATATCCATCGGAGCAACAGAACATGAAGCGCCCCATAGTGTCGGGGAACCGCTTTTGGTGGCTTCGGTTAAGGATCCCTGGGGGAATCTCATCGGACTTATTTACAATCCAGTTTTCAAACTATCCTAATGGCATCAATCGAAACGAATATAGAAAATGGAGTGGCCTTTTTGCGCCTGAACCGACCAGAAGTTTTCAACAGTTTCAATCGGGAAATGGCTTTGAAACTTCAACAAGAATTGGACGAAGCTGAAACCAATCCGGAGGTACGAGCTATTGTTTTAACCGGAAATGGCAAGGCCTTCTGTGCGGGTCAGGATTTAAAGGAAGTAACTTCCCCAG
>CAZOSF010000055.1:0-16057 GCA_964582415.1 uncultured Alteromonas sp. | reverse complement strand
CGATAGATGTCGGCCGTATCGATTAATTTATTTTTCAGTTTTGGTAATTTGAAACTTTTAAGCAATTGATTGATCATCGCCACATCGAAAGCGATATGATGCGCGACCAAAATGGCATTTTCGATAAATCCCAGAAAGAGCTTTAACGCTTCTTCCTCACTCACCTTTTGCTCCACCCCTTGTCGCAAAATTCCATGAATCGGCACGGTGTCCCGATTGAATTGTTGTTGGCGTATAAACACCTCCAAACTTTGATTTACCGCCATTTCCTTTAGGTTGATTTTGATGGCGCCAATGCTTAAGATTTTATTCTTGGAAGTATTCAATCCGGTGGTTTCCGTATCGAAAACCACGAAGGAAGCGTCTTCTAAATGTGTAGGGGTTTTAGTTGAAAACTGCTTTTCATACTGGCGCCAAAAATCTGGATATCTATTAATTGAAAACAACCCCATCTTTACATTATTTGCGCCAGTTTAAAACGAACCCTCAGCACCTCCTGAATATCCTTTAGTGGTTTGAAACACGCCCGAAGTTGCAGTTTTTCGAATTTATTCAGGCGCTCCAAATCCAAATAGCGCCCCGAATCATCATCCCGTAATCCCTGTTCTACTCGGATGCGCAGCAGTTCCTTAAAAGCTTCCTCGCAGCTCTCGAATAGTTCCTTGTTGTGGGGCTCTTTCTCCGCCAAAACGCGATACCGTTCCACCGTGCTATTTACACCGCCGATGCTGTGCGAAAGGGTAAGTACTCGTGCAGCATCTATTAACGGCATCAATGCACGGGCTTTCAGATCGAACTCATTTTTATGCTCGGCATCCTTTTCTACGATGAACTGTCGGAAGAAACCAATGGGTGCAGGATTCTGAACGGCATTTCGTGCCAAATAATGAAGGAAGAGATCGAAGGAGCCTATAGACTCAAAGATATGCGCGGCCAAGTCTTCCGTGAGTCGTTTTTCACCATACACCCTTTTAAAGTCGAAAAAGATGGTACATAACATAATGGTGTCTTCATCGGGTTGCTTGATCCAATGTTCAAACTGTCGCTTCCATTGAGATAAAGACAAACACCATTTCGGATTGCTGGCCATCATCTCGGCAGGACAATATTCATACCCCATCACATTCAAACCATCTACTACCTTTTCGGCCAATGTTTCAAAATAGGCTTTAGTTTCTGCCTCGAATTCTTCAGAAACATCATCATAAACTAAAGCGTTGTCTTGGTCTGTAAGCAATAATTGTTCGTCCCTACCCTGACTGCCCAAGGCCATCCATGCAAAGGGTACTGGTGGAGGTGTGGGTTGCGAAGCCAAACAAAGGCTGATGAGTTTATCGGTCAATGCATCATTTATGGCACCGGTCACCTGTGTAAGAAATTCCATGGTAGCTTCTTGCCCCATGTATTTTTGAATAAGTACGCCCAAGCGTTCGCGTATTTCAGCCAGACTCTCGATACTAGAAGCCCTTCGAATCTCTTTCAGCAGACTGTAAGGATTATTTCCTCTAAGGGCAACAATATCATGTTCGGACAGAATCCCTACCAATTCGGTATCTGGTTCTCCATTTTGGGTAATGCATAAATGGGTAATCTTGTGTTTCAACATTTTGATTTGCGCCTCAGCCACCGTAATAGTAGGCTGGGCTGAAATCACAGGGCTGGACATGATTGCCGTTACAGGCTCTACAATAGTCGATTTCCCTGTGGCAACTTTCAGGCGTAAGTCCTTATCGGTAATGATTCCAATAGGGCAGTCTTTATCAACTACAATAATGGAACCTACCCGCTTTGCCTCCATCATTAATGCAGCTTCCTGAATGGAATGTTTGGGCGTACAGACCACAGGTTCCTTACTGAAATCTACGAGCTGATGATCGAAGAACGTTTCCTTAATCGAGGTTTGTAAGGGACTCCTAAAAAACTCGGAATCCCCTTGGGCCAAATTCACCTTAAAGCTCGCATCTATAAATTGGCGAAGGGTTGTATTGGTTGCCATAAATTCGGTAATCTTCGCGACTGAAATCGTGTACACCATGGTTTCTTCCTTGGCAATGGCATGGAGTTTATAGGCATCCTTCTCCACCAAGGGCCGCAATCCGAAGAGTTCCCCTTCATCACAAATATTAATGAGCAGTTTCCCTTCCGTTCCATCGGTGTACAACCCAATAGCACCTTCCTTCACCACGAAGAAGTGATCCTTGGGTAAATCCCCCAAAGTGAAAAGGGTTTCTCCTTCTTCAAAGTAGAGAATTTTTACCGTCTCACTTAAAGCCATCAGTTCCTCCTTTTTCAAAATGTGAAAGGGGGGGTACGCCTTGAGGAAATCATAAACACGATATGTTAGGGAATTGCTCAATCTATTTCCAAATTTCTTTTTGTTTAGCTAATAAGGTATTCCTACACCAGCTTTTCATTTGGTTTTCAAAGAACAAGGTAGAAAAATACCTGTGGACTTCTTACACAATTATTGCTAATTTACTATATTTATGCTTATTTTATATATATGAAAATAAACCAATGTCCCAATTGCGGTTCGGAATCCTATGTGAAAAGCGGTATCGTCTCCAATCGGCAACGGTATAAGTGCAAGGATTGCGACTATTACTTCACGGTAAACAAGCTAGGGAAAAAGATCGACGACTACTACGTCAACAAAGCCCTACAGCTTTATTTAGAGGGACTCACCTATCGGGAAATCGAACGCATCTTGGGAGTGTCCCATGTGAGTATCATCAACTGGGTGAAGAAATACAATATCAAACGTCCGTATCATGGAGACTATCATCCTACCTATCGAATTCTCAATGCGGCAGAACTTTCTAGCTACTTCCAGAAAACCGAAAATCTATCAGGAGCTGGACTTATTATTACCGAACTTGGAGACAAGTTCATGCTTATCAAATGGGAGCGTTTCAGAGATTAACTATAGTGTATTAGCATAAATATATATCACTTTTTTTCAGCCTCATTCTTTTTTGGAGTTTCGTAAAGCACACACGACCAAGTATTAATTCAAATTAATCGACCAAAAATGATGAGAAAACTATCCCCCTTTCTGTTGGGCCTTTGCTTTATCGCCTTTCAGAACGCCTTTTCGCAAGGCTCCCCAGATTATGGTGGTGGACTCAAGGTGAAATTTGATGAAGAAGGCAATAAATACCTTCGTATCATTTCCTGGGCGCAAGTTCAGGCAACGTACACCGATGAAGTTCCAGACAACACCAGCCACCTTGGATTCAACCTACGTCGGGCTCGAATCCTTGCCTTTGCCCAAATCAATAAAGACTTTTTAATCCTTACCCATTTCGGATTGAACAGTCTTAACGCGAGTCAGTTGAGCCCCACCGGAAAAGGGGATGGTTCTCAGCTTTTCTTCCACGATGTGTGGGCCCAGTACAGTCTGGGCAGTGACCATGCCGTTGGAGGTGGACTTCATTATTGGAACGGAATTTCCCGACTCAACAACCAAAGTACCCTGAATTTTATGACCCTGGATAATAACCGTCAGTCGTGGTCAACTCTCGGACTCACCGACCAGTTCGCACGGCACCTCGGGTTTTATGCGAAGGGTAAATTTGGCAAACTTCAATATCGCGTGTCGGTAAACGATGCCATGACCAATGGTTTGGACGCGAGAGACCCTGAGGAAGGCGGCCCCGCAGTGTATGGTGGCAAACGCCTTTTGGGCTCTGCTGATGCCGGTTTTGCCTATGCTGGGTATTTCGACTTCAACATTTTCGATCAAGAATCCAACTTTCTTCCATATAAGGTTGGAACGTACCTGGGTACCAAAAAAATATTCAATATTGGGGCAGGATTCTTCCTCCACCCCAAAGGGTCAGTTACACTTGAAGATGGTGAACTGAAAGGAGAGGATGTGGCTATTTTCGCTATCGATGCCTTCTATGATGTGCCCATTGGTGAAGACAATGGTGCCCTTACGGCCTATGCCACTTTCCAATCAAACAATTATGGCACCAATTACTTTTACAGCGCCTATGGCACCGGCAGTATGATCTACGCCCATGCAGGCTATGTGCTTCCAGGCAAGGATAAGAAAACCCGATTCCAACCCTATGTTTCCTTTGCTTCCAACAGCTATGATGCTGTTGACGACAACCGAAATAGATTTGGACTCGGTACCAATGCTTTCCTAAGTGGGCACAACTCCAAACTTACCCTGGAATATGCTAACCAAAAATTTGGCGAAAGCAAGGTGAACACCGTGACCCTTCAAGCCATGATTTATCTCTAAAAACTCAACCGATATGACTGATAAAAACAAAGCCGTCGCGTATTGGAAGGAAAACCTAAGGTATTTGGTCATCCTCCTTACGATCTGGTTCATCGTTTCCTATGGCTGTGGAATCCTTTTCCGCGAGGAACTGAACACCATTCGCTTAGGCGGGTTCAAACTAGGCTTCTGGTTTGCCCAACAAGGCTCTATCTACGTATTCGTAATCTTGATCTTCGTTTACGTTCGACTGATGAATAAACTCGATAAAAAGTACGGTTACGACGAGTAGCCCTTCACTAACCTTAAAACAGAACAATTATGAGCGTTCAAGTTTGGACATGGATTTTAGTAGGGATTACGTTTAGCCTCTACTTTGGAATAGCAATTTGGGCCCGTGCGGGTTCCACAAAAGAATTTTACGTAGCTGGTGGAGGGGTTTCCCCATTAGCCAACGGAATGGCTACAGCAGCCGACTGGATGAGTGCCGCTTCCTTTATCTCTATGGCAGGATTAATTTCCTTCATGGGATACGATGGTTCGGTTTACCTGATGGGATGGACGGGAGGTTACGTGCTTTTAGCACTACTCTTGGCTCCCTATCTTAGAAAATTTGGAAAATTTACGGTCCCCGATTTTATCGGAGATCGATACTACTCGAATACCGCCCGAACAGTGGCCGTAATCTGCGCTTTAATCGTATCCTTCACTTATGTAGCTGGACAGATGCGAGGTGTGGGAATTGTATTTTCGCAATTCCTTCAAGTAGACATCAACGTGGGAGTAATCATTGGGATGGCCGTAGTATTGGTCTTCGCCTTCCTAGGAGGAATGAAAGGTATTACCTATACGCAAGTAGCTCAGTACTGTGTTTTGATTTTCGCCTTTATGGTCCCCGCCATCTTTATCTCCATTCAAATGACCGGAAACGTCATTCCCCAATTGGGAATGGGAGGTACTTTGGAAGACGGCACCTATCTCCTTGAAAAATTAGATCACCTTCATACCGAACTAGGATTTAAGGAATATACTTCTGGTTCGAAATCGACTTGGGATGTCTTTGCTATTACTTTGGCACTGATGGTAGGAACGGCTGGATTACCACACGTAATTGTTCGTTTCTTTACAGTTCCCAAAGTGAAAGATGCCCGTAAATCGGCTGGTCTTGCTTTGTTATTCATCGCAATTCTTTACACCACTGCCCCAGCGGTTGCGGTTTTCGCAAGAACCAACCTCATCGAGACCGTTCGCGATACTGAATATGCAAGTGTTCCTGAATGGTTCAAGAACTGGGAAAATACAGGGCTTATTGCTTGGGCCGACAAAAATGGCGACGGGAAAATTCAGTATGTAGCTGGAAATGCCACAGACGGAAAACCTGCCTACACCAACGAAAGAGGAATTCACGGCGAACGTTTGGTTTCCAATGCGAATACTGAAGTAAATGAACTGTACGTGGACCGCGATATCATGGTATTGGCCAACCCAGAAATTGCCAAATTACCCAACTGGGTCATCGCCTTGGTAGCCGCCGGGGGATTGGCAGCCGCTCTTTCTACTGCTGCCGGTCTGTTGTTGGTAATCTCCACCTCCATTTCCCACGACCTCATCAAAAAGCAATTGAAACCCGATATTTCTGAAAAAGGAGAATTATGGGCTGCCCGAATTAGCATCCTATTTGCCATTATCATTGCCGGATTGTTCGGTATTTACCCACCTGGCTTTGTGGCAGCGGTGGTTGCCTTGGCATTTGGATTGGCAGCGGCCTCCTTCTTCCCGGCCATTATCTTGGGAATTTTCGACAAGCGAATGAACAAGCAAGGTGCCGTTTCCGGAATGATCGTGGGAATTAGCCTAATGCTGTACTATATGATTCGCTACAAAACCGGATTGATTGGTGTGATGGATCCACTCCCCGCTAGCGAATGGTGGTTTGGAACCTCTCCTGAAGGATTTGGCACCATTGCAATGATTGTGAACGTGGTGATTTCTGTGGTAGTCTCCCGCATGACTTCCGCTCCCCCGGAAAACGTTCAAGAAATTGTAGAGCATATACGAATCCCCAGTGGTGCTGGTGAGGCTCATCAGCATTAAACATTGGTTTGGTTGTTAGTTGTTAAACAGCATTCCCGCCGGAATGCTGTTTTCCCTTTTTTAGTATCTTCATTCCGATGAAAAAAAGACACGAACAAAAACTGGTAGTTCTATCCCTGGCCCTTCTGGTCCTGCTGAACGTTCCCCTACTTTTGATTTTCAATTTCGACGGCGCCTTGTTGGGAATACCGGTGCTCTATTTTTACATCTTTTCGGTTTGGGCCTTGTCTATTGTCATCTCATACATCGTTCTAACGCGGCACTATGAGTAATTACGTCCTTTTCGGAATTATCATCTCCTACTTGGCAGTATTGTTTTATGTTGCCTACTTGGCAGAAAAAAATGCCAAAAGCAAGTGGGTCAACAATCCCTATGTGTATACCCTTTCCCTTGCAGTATATTGCACCGCTTGGACGTATTATGGTAGTATAGGGGTAGCCGCCGAATCGGGTATCGATTTTCTTCCCATCTACCTTGGACCGGTAATTGCATTTCCCTTGTGGATCGTTTTGCTTCGAAAAGTGATGCGCATTGCGAAGCAACATAAAATTTCGTCCATTGCCGATTTCATTTCCCTTCGATATGGAAACCATCGATTTTTGGGAGCCTTGATTACCGTCATTTGTGTAATTGGAACCGTGCCTTATATCTCATTACAATTGAAGGCAGTTTCGGAAACCTTTCAGATAATCAGTGACGACAGCAGCTATCAGGCCTCCGGCATCTACGACGATTCCACCCTATACATCGCTTTATTGTTGGCCGTATTTGCGGCTTTCTTCGGAACCCAAAAAACAGATGCTTCTGAAAAACACCGTGGTATTGTTACCTCTGTTGCAATGGAGTCGGTCTTGAAATTGGTCTTTTTATTAGTCGTGGGTATTTATGTCACCTACTTCCTTTTCGATGGCACTACCGATATTTACAACCAGATGTCGGTTCGTGATAACTTCGATTCCCTAATTCATATCAACGGGATGGAGGGGGGATTCAATTGGTTCTTCACCATGGGACTATCCTTCTTCGCCATCTTCCTATTGCCAAGGCAGTTTCAGGTTTCAGTAGTAGAAAATAGTCGGGAAAAATATTTGAAAAAGGCCATTTGGCTGTTCCCCTTGTACTTATTGCTCTTTAACCTATTTGTGATTTTTATTGCCTGGGGAGGGAAAATCACTTTTGGCGAATCCGTAAATGCCGATTATTACACCCTTCTTTTGCCTTTGCAAAACAATAATACCTTTTTGGCCACTCTGGTTTTCCTAGGAGGATTTTCAGCAGTGATTTCTATGGTGGTCGTTTCTACCCTCGCTCTTTCTACCATGGTGAGTAACAACTTAGTCATTCCCTATGGATTTTTGAGTAAGTTCAGTAAAGGGGAACCGGAAAAGAACTCAAAATACATCAAAAATATTCGTCGGATATCCATTTTTTTTATCATCATTCTGGCCTATGTTTTTTATATCAATTTTTCCATTGAACTCTCCCTAATTTCCATCGGACTCATTGCCTTTGTGATCATCTCACAACTGGCCCCGTCCTTCTTTATTGGGCTTTATTGGAATAGAGGGTCAAGCACTGCAGCCATTATTGGAATCATCGTTGGTTTTTTGGTCACTTTTTATACCCTAATTCTACCTTTCACCTTGGAGGCGTTTACGGGTTATGCCAGTTTTACCCATGAAGGGCCTTGGGGAATTTCCATGTTGAAACCGTATTCACTTTTTGGCATCGACTTTCTTTCCCCACCTGCGCATGCCGGTCTTTGGAGTTTACTGCTGAATACTTTCTTATATTTAACTTTTTCACTCTTACAAAAAGGAAACTATCGGGAGCGGAACTATGCCGAAATGTTTGTGGACAGTCGAAACTACTCGTCACTACAAGACAATGCCTTAGTTTGGAAAGGGGAAGCTTATGTGTCGGATATCCGCAACGTACTCACCAAGTTTTTGGGTGAAGCCAGAACCCAACGGGCTTTGAATTTATTCTTTACAAAGTATGATATTCCAAAGGACACCCAAATGGCCGATGCGCGACTGATCAACTTCTCGGAAAAACTACTAACGGGAAGTATCGGTAGTGCCTCTGCAAAAATCTTAATTGCCGGGGTGGTAAAGGAAGAGGAAATTAGTCTGGTGGAAGTACTGAAAATCTTGGAGGAATCGAAAGACACTATCTCCAAGAACAAACTGCTCAAAGAAAAATCCCAAGAACTCACCCAACTTACCGATAAGTTACAGCTTGCAAACCAGGAACTTGTGGTGAAAGACAAACAAAAGGACGAGTTTCTGGATACCGTTGCCCATGAATTAAAAACCCCGCTCACCGGAATTCGGGCAGCTTCGGAATTGCTGTTGGAGGATGAAGAAATGCCCGTGGAAATGAAGGCGCAATTCCTAAAAAATATTTTAAGCGATAGCGACCGCTTAGGTAGGCTTATCAACAACATTTTGGATTTTGAAAAACTGGCCACCGATCGGGAGAAGATCAATAAGGCCAAAAACGACTTAAAGCAAACAATAACGGGGGCCGTAAATAGCATACGCCATGTAGCTGAAAAGAAAAATATCCGTATCACCCTTCATCCTCTGGACAATGCCATTCTCCACTATGACGAAGACCGCATTTTGCAAGTGATGACCAATCTCTTGGGGAATGCCATCAAATTCACTCCAGAGGGAGGAGAAATTACCATAAGCTGTGAGGCAAAAAGGAAATGGGCAAAGGTAAAAGTGAGCGATACTGGAAAGGGAATTTCCATGGAAGACATCGAATATATTTTTGACAAATTTTACCAGTCGAAATACCAAAATACCAAAAAACCATTGGGCAGTGGATTGGGCTTGGCCATCTGCAAGCAAATCGTAGAAAAACACGATGGAAAAATCTATGCCAAAAAGAACAACAAAAGCGGCGCAACCCTTGTTTTTAAGCTACCTTTTAATTAAATTGTCACCTTGAAATCATGCCGAAGATCCTAATTGTTGATGATGAGCCAAACATTGTGATGACCTTGGAGTACGCCTTCAAAAAAATTAATTTTGAAGTGTTTATTGCCCGGGATGGTAGCGAGGCTCTCAGTATCTTGGAAAATCATGTGCCCGATGCTGTATTGTTGGATATTATGATGCCAAATGTAGATGGGTACGAAACCTTGGAGGCAATCAAAAAAAATGACGCCCTGCAAAATACCAAAGTAGTTTTTGTAACGGCTAAAAATAAGGCTTCAGATATTGAAAAAGGCTTAAAAATGGGAGCCGACCGTTATATAACCAAGCCGTTTTCAGTAAAGAAAATAGTTTCAGAAATACAAGAACTCTTGAATTAATACTTGGTCTGTGTGCTAAAGCAAGTTTAATTTAAGATCTGTATCATGAAATTACATATCCCGCCATTGGCTTCAGATATTATCATATGTTTGTACGCCGTTGCTACTCTTTTTGTTCGCTTTAAACTAGAAAGCGAAACCCCTGTAAGTCCAGCCCTTTCCGTGGTTATGGGACTTTGCTTTTTGGTAATCCTTTGGGTATTGATAAAATTCAAAATTCTGAATCCGAATTGGTTTGGCCTATTCGGACCTAAAAAAGTATCGCCATGAACTATTTGGATTTTTATCACAAAAGCATTCAGGAACCCGAGCTATTTTGGAAAGAACAAGCAAAAGAACTGTCTTGGCATCGCTTTCCTGAAACCATACTCTCCAGAAATTCCGAAAATTATTTTCAGTGGTTCGAAGACGGAGAACTGAATGTGAGCTACCTGTGTATCGATAAGCACATCGAAGATGGTTACGGAGACCAAATCGCTATAGTATATGATTCTCCTGTGACCGAAACCAAAGAAAAAATTAGCTTCAATCAGCTACATGACCAGGTGAGTAAATTGGCTGGGGGATTGCAATCGTTAGGGTTAAAGAAAGGAGATACCACTATTATTTACATGCCGATGATTCCACAGGCGATCTATGCCATGTTGGCCTGCGCCCGTTTGGGGGTCATCCATTCGGTGGTGTTTGGTGGATTTGCACCACACGAGCTAGCTATCCGCATCGACGATTGCCATCCTAAAGCTATCATCACTGCTTCCAATGGAGTGGAAATTACTCGCATTATACCTTACAAACCCTTCGTAGATCAGGCCATTGTGGAAGCCAACCACAAACCTGATCGTGTGGTGGTATTCGATCGAAATTTGGGGGTAAACTTAGAATATAATGATCGAGATATAGATTATACGGAATTGGTTTCGAATGCCGCTCCTGCGGCTCCGATACCAGTACCTTCCACACATCCTCTTTATATTCTGTATACCTCTGGAACAACGGGTACGCCTAAAGGTGTTATCAGAGATTCGGGGGGATATGCCACTGCTCTTAAATTTTCCATGAAATATGTTTACGGAGTAGTGGAAGGAGATGCCTATTGGGCCGCCAGTGATGTGGGCTGGGTAGTTGGGCATAGCTACATTGTGTATGGTCCTCTTCTAAATCGAAACACCACTATTTTATTCGAGGGGAAACCTATAAAAACCCCCAATGCATCCACCTTTTGGAGGGTGATCAGCGAGAATAACGTGAAAGTCATGTTCACCGCTCCAACGGCTATTCGCGCCATAAAAAAGGAGGATCCTGAAGCCAAATTAATGGCCCCATACGACCTGAGTTGTCTCAAGTATCAATTCCTGGCAGGGGAACGATGCGATGTGGCAACCCTGTCCTGGTTGGAACACAAATTAAAAATCCCGGTGATCGACCACTGGTGGCAAACCGAATCGGGCTGGCCTATGTTGGCCAGCATGGTTGGGGTGGAAGCCCCCTCCATTCGTCCAGGTTCTGCAGGAAAACCCGTTTGCGGATACGATATCCAAGTATTGGATGAAGAAGGCCAATTGTTGGAGGAAGATCAGGAGGGCTATGTTGCCGTAAAACTCCCATTGCCCCCTGGTACTTTAAGCAGTTTATGGGGGAATCCGGAACGCTTCAAAAATGGGTACCTTACCAAATTCCCTGGCTATTATTTTTCTGGGGATGGCGGGTATAAAGACGATGACGGATATGTTTATATCACTGGCCGGGTAGATGATATCATCAATGTGGCTGGACATCGCCTTTCGACAGCTGAAATGGAAGAAGTTGTAGCCTCACATAAAGCCGTTGCAGAGTGCGCCGTCTTCGGAATTAATTGTCCGTTAAAGGGACAACGGCCCATCGGACTGGTGGTGTTGAAAGCCGGAGAACAGATTTCATCAGAAAGCCTTCAAAAAGAAATTGTTGGAGATGTCCGACAAAAAATAGGTGCGGTCGCTTCTTTCAAGGAAGTGTTGGTAGTAGAGCGACTTCCGAAGACGCGTTCGGGTAAAATTCTTCGTAAATTACTACGAGATATTGCCGACAACACCACCTATAATGTTCCATCTACCATAGACGACGTGAACATTATTTCAGAAATAGAAACAGTTTACAAACACTATAACATTCTTTAAAAACGACCTAAAATGAGCAATTATCACATCAAAAGCCTGGAAGAATATTTTCAAGTATATAGAAAAAGTGTCCGTGACCCTGAACATTTTTGGGAGGAAGTTGCGGAAGAACATTTCCAATGGAGAAAGCGCTGGAACAATGTATTGAGCTGGGATTTTAGCAAACCCGAAGTAAAGTGGTTCGACGGGGCGCAACTGAACATTACGGAAAACTGTATCGACCGACATTTGGCAACCAAAGGCGATAAAACAGCCATCATTTTCGAACCCAACGATCCGTCAGAAGCGGCCCAGCACATTACCTATAGTGATCTCCATAAACAGGTGTCCAAATTTGCCAATGTTTTAAAGGGAAAGGGTATTCAAAAAGGAGACAGAGTCTGTATTTATCTGCCCATGATTCCGGAGTTGGCCTATTCGGTATTGGCCTGTGCTAGGATTGGCGCCATTCATAGCGTGGTCTTTGCAGGATTTTCATCCCATGCCCTTGCCACACGTATTAACGATAGCGAATGTAAGATGGTCATCACCAGTGATGGTTCCTATCGTGGTTCCAAAACCATCGACCTGAAAGGGATCGTAGATGAAGCACTCAATCACTGCCCTTGCGTGGAAAGTGTTCTGGTTGCCAATCGCATCAATTCCGAAATTCCGATGGTAGATGGCCGCGATCATTGGTTGGCCCCTCTCATGGCCACTGCCTCCGAACATTGTCCCGCAGAAATTATGGAAGCGGAAGATCCCTTGTTTATTCTTTACACCTCTGGCTCCACGGGGATGCCCAAAGGGATGCTCCACACCACAGGAGGGTATATGGTGTATACCGCCTATACTTTTAAAAACGTTTTCCAATATCGGGAAGGAGACATTTACTGGTGTACGGCAGACATTGGTTGGATTACCGGACATAGCTATATCGTATACGGTCCGTTAGCAAATGGAGCGACTACCGTGATGTTTGAGGGTGTCCCGACCTATCCCGATTGGGGGCGTTTCTGGGAAGTGATCGAAAAACATAAAATCAATCAGTTTTACACAGCTCCCACTGCCATTCGAGCCTTGGCAAAAGAAAATCTCAGCTTTGTTGAAAAGTACGATTTGTCCAGTTTGAAAGTACTGGGAACGGTTGGAGAACCTATCAACGAAGAGGCTTGGCACTGGTATAACGATAATATCGGGAAAGGAAACACCCCAATTGTTGATACTTGGTGGCAAACGGAAACCGGAGGAATTATGATATCCCCAATTCCGTTCGCTACCCCAACATTACCCACCTTTGCTACCCTTCCAATGCCGGGAGTACAACCTTGCTTGATGGACGAAAACGGCCTGGAGATAAAAGGAAATCCCGCCAACGGAAGACTTTGTATTAAATTCCCCTGGCCTTCTATGGCTCGCACCATTTGGGGTAATCACCAACGATATAAGGACACCTATTTCTCGGCTTTTGAAAACAAATACTTCACAGGAGATGGTGCCTTACGCGATTATACAGGATACTATCGAATCACCGGCCGTGTGGATGATGTTATCATCGTTTCTGGTCACAATCTTGGAACAGCGCCAATTGAAGATGCCATCAACGAGCATCCCGCTGTTGCCGAAAGTGCTATCGTGGGATTCCCGCATGATGTGAAAGGAAATGCTCTTTACGGGTATATCATTTTAAAAGAAGCGGGTGAAAGTCGTGATCACAACAACCTCCGAAAGGAAATCAATCAGTTGATTACCGAAAAGATTGGACCCATCGCCAAACTCGATAAAATTCAGTTTACTTCGGGACTGCCAAAAACAAGAAGTGGAAAAATCATGCGACGTATTTTACGAAAAATCGCTCATAAGGATACGGGGAATTTAGGAGATACCAGTACGCTTTTGAACCCAGAAGTGGTTCAGGAAATTATGGATAACGCCCTGTAAGTTTTTCCCAATCAATGCTAAAGCCCATAGCTTCCTAGAAACTATGGGCTTTTTGAATACCAGATAGGTTCTTTTCCTAAGGCCGTCAAAAATTGTTACATTTGCCCAATCCAGAACCAACCTCTTGTGAAAACACAAGTCAGTATCTTTTTTCTTCTCATACTTTTCCTTCCCAGCGTAGGAACCACCCTTTGGTTTTTCCATCGCCAAAAGGAAATCCGAAGAGAAGTAAAACACCAACTTATCTCTGGCCTTGAGGATACTGAATTGGCACATCTGTCTTTCACGGAAAATGAACTTGCTTCCCTAGAATGGAAACATGAAAAAGAGTTCAAGTTCGAAGGGCATATGTACGATGTGGTGAAACGCAAGAAAGTTGGGGATACCTATCATTTCTGGTGTTGGAAAGACGACAAGGAAACCGCTTTGTATCAACAATTTGAATCCTTATTGGCCCAGTTGTCCACCCCCGTTCCCGACGACCAACGATCTACGCTGAAATGGCTGCAATTCCACAACACCTTATTCTGTAATTCCTTACAAGGATGGCAACTTACACCTATCAAGGAGATGAAAATACCTGTTGCTGTCCCTTATATAAACCTCTATCATTCCATTGATTTAGGGGCCCTTTCCCCTCCGCCACTGGTTGGGTAATTCACTCAAACTGGCCTGTTATTTGTGGCAGGCAATTACCAAGTTAGAAATTGAATATACCTATCCATGATAAAAAAACTATTGTTTTGGGGGGTCCTGATCGTTGCGCAAGGACTCTATGCCCAAGTAATCACCGTAACCGATGAAGAATCAGGGAAACCCCTGGACTTGGTTACCTTTATGAGCAACAACCCAAAGGCCTTTGCCACTACTAATGGTCAAGGCCAAGCCGATCTTTCAGAATTCGATGGCTCGGAAGAAATTGAAATACGGACTCTAGGTTACAAAACCTTGGTTAGGTCCTATTCCGAATTGGCGTCCATGGACTTTAAAATTAGTATGAATCCATCCAATTTCAGTCTGGATCAAGTAGTAGTTTCTGCTACCCGATGGAATCAACCTACTTCTAAAATCCCATCAAAGGTTATTACCATTAGTTCGAATGAAGTCGCACTTCAAAATCCACAGACCGCTGCCGATCTTCTAGGGATATCGGGAAAGGTTTTTATACAAAAGAGTCAGCAAGGAGGTGGGAGCCCCATGATTCGCGGATTTGCTACAAACCGACTCCTATATACGGTAGATGGGGTACGAATGAACACCGCCATATTTAGGGGCGGGAATCTCCAGAATGTGATTTCACTGGATCCCTTCGCCATGGAACGGTCGGAAGTACTTTTTGGCCCAGATGCCGTTATCTATGGAAGTGATGCCATTGGAGGGGTGATGAGTTTTCAGACGTTGGTCCCTGAATTTTCTGCCGATGAAACAACCTTTGTTACTGGAAAAGGCGTTACACGATATGCGAGTGCCAACAACGAAAAAACGGCGCATTTCGATGTAAACGTGGGTTGGAAAAAATGGGCTTTTATATCTAGCATCTCTGCCAATGATTTTGGCGATTTAAAGCAAGGAAGCGTGGGTCCTGATGAATTTCTACGTCCTTTCTATGTGCGCCGTCAGGACAGTGTGGATGTGGTGGTGACCAATGAAGACCCAAGAGTTCAAACCCCATCAGGGTACTCACAAATCAACATGATGCAAAAAGTCCGTTTTATGCCCAATGCCCAATGGGATTTTCAATATGGTTTTCATTATTCGGAAACCTCAGAATATAGCCGATACGACCGTCAGCTTCGAACTCGAAACGGATTGCCTCGTTACGGGGAGTGGAAATACGGCCCACAGAAATGGATGATGAACAACCTCAACATCGCCCACCACAAACAAACAGGCATTTATGATCAAATGGCGCTTCGATTGGCAATTCAAAATTTTGAAGAAAGCCGTATTAGTAGAAACTTCAATGACGAAACGCGGGAAACACGAGTGGAAAAGGTGGATGCCTATTCTGCAAACCTTGATTTTTCCAAGGGATTGGGTGATCGTAATACCTTGTTCTACGGCTTTGAAATTGTCTATAATGATGTCACTTCTTTGGGCACCGACACAGATATTACCACAGGGGTAAGTACCGCTGGACCCGCGCGTTACCCAAATGCTACTTGGGCATCCTATGCAGCCTATATTTCCGATCAATTCGAATTGAACGACAAGGTCTTGCTTCAGGGGGGTTTACGTTATAATCATTTTGTGTTGGACGCCGAATTCGACACTACCTTCTATCCCTTTCCCTTCGAAACGGCCAAATTGGACAATGGTGCGCTTAC
>CAZOSF010000054.1:15079-16156 GCA_964582415.1 uncultured Alteromonas sp. | reverse complement strand
AATGCCTCCGCTATCTCGGGTAACTTTTAACGTAGTTATATTTAAACTGGGAAGTTCTTTTGAACGAAAGGTTTTGGGAAGTTTTTTCCGTTGTTCCAAAATTTTATAATTATCCGAACGAACCAAATCGGCGAACCGTTCTATAGCATCTTCAGGCACCAGAAATTTATGAAGTATTCGAGAGGCTATTTCAATCGATGTTTCAAACTCTTCAGGGATGACGTCATCGGCACCAAGTGCAAGAAGTTCACTGGTTTCCTTCACATACTTACTTCGAATGACCAAGTGTGTGGTCTGACAAATAGAGCGCACCGTTTTCACAATGTTTTTCGTTTCAAGATGATTGGAAATGGCCACCACCACGGCCCTAGCATTTCGTAAATGTACGATTTCAAGTATATGGGTTTCGGTGGCATTACCATAGACTATTGGCAGCCCATTTTTACGTTCCCGGAGTACGATTTCCGCATCTACCTCAAGAATAACAAATGGAATACCGTTGGCTTCCGCGGCTTTTGCCAAATGGGATCCATTTAACCCGTACCCGATAATAATTAAATGATCATTGAGATCATGAGTGTCGAGTTCATTTATTGGAAGAGGACCGGATAAACTTTTATCAACCAAGCCCCCTACCTTCGTTTTCATAAAAAGGGAAGCAATGCGCTCAGAGTATATAAATACAAATGGGGTCAACAACATAGTTACTATCGACACCGCCAAAAAATATTGATTCATAATTTCACTCAACAGCCCATACGTAATCCCAACCTTGGAAAGGATAAAGGCGAACTCCCCGACCTGAAACAAGGCCAATCCGGTGAGCAAAGCAATTCGCAATGGGTATTTCAGAATCAGGGTCGCCAAAACCGTGATGGTTCCTTTTAGTATAAAGATGATGAGGGTCGCCAGGAGTATCACCAATAAGTTGGCCGTAAAAAAATGGATGTCTAGCATCATCCCGATTGATATAAAGAAAAAACTAGTAAATAAGGCCCTAAAAGGCAGCACATAGGTAGTAGCCTGATGGCTGTACTCCGATTCTGAAACTATGAGGCCCGCAAGAAATGCCCCCAG
>CAZOSF010000054.1:0-14979 GCA_964582415.1 uncultured Alteromonas sp. | reverse complement strand
GCAATGGATATAAAAACCTGTAAAGCACCACCTACAAAGACTGTCTTTTTGATGGAAGACAGCTGCTTAATGGACAATTCCATTCCAATGACAAACAATAGGAGAATCACCCCTATTTCGGAAATGATTTCAACTTCTTCAATGTCGTTGATCAAGCTTAGGCTATAGGGTCCAATTACGATCCCAGTTACCAAAAAGCCCAAGATAGATGGCAATTTTAGGCGCTGCAGCAGGAAAACAATCAGGGTGGAAAACCCCAACAGAATCAATAAGTCCTGCAATAGTGGTAAATGCATACTCCAAGGTACGATAAAATTCGATTCGGTTGATGTTAACAATGGTTACAGTAATTACTAAACCCGCATTCCCGCGCGATTGCATGGCGTAGCTCTTGACTCTTGATTCTTGTCTCTTGATTCTGACCCCCCCTACAAAAAGAAATTCCACACCAATCCAAATCGCAGCACCGCATCACGGTAGGGATAGCCCGGGGCCGAATAATGGTTATTGGTAGAATTGAAAAGTTGATTGAAATGTTCGTAGATAAAGTAGATACGGGTTTGTTTTATTTTGGTTTGGAAGAAGATATCCACCAACGGGAAACCTCCCAACTCCTCGCCATTCTGAACATAGAATTCAGCCAGTACGGGATCGTAGGCATTCATGTTATAGGAAGTGAAGTATTTAAAATTAACTCCTGTTTGAATAAAAGCGGCCTTTTTAAACCACTCATCCTGAAAATACAAACTCTGACGCGTAATGATTTGCGGCACATTGAAAACCGATTCCCCGCTAAGTGCCTTTTGATAGAGCACAGTGTTGGCCAAGGCGAATTTTCCAAAATGAAATTCCCGTTCCAGTTTCACCTTTAGATAATTTATTCGATCCCCATACTGCTGGGGCGTCGGAGTTTGGTCGCCTTCGGGAATGGCAAAATAGGCGTAATCATCGATGCCCGTATAACTCACAGTAGCATCGAAGAGCTTTTTCGATTGCAGCTCCAACCGCAACTCTTGGGTCTTGACATTGTTGAATTGGGTCTGCCAATTATAGTTCACATAATTGCTTTGATACAATAGAAAGTTGAAATTCGGCGCCACACTGTGAATCTTGAGCTGAGCCTCTACCTTATTGTCTTCATCCAATGCGTAGGAAGCCCCACCGATCAAATAATTGGCATCGAAATCGCCCGAAATATTGATGGCGCCCGTTCCAAATAATTGAAACCCTCTGTATTCCTTTTCAAAGGTGGCACCCGCCTGTACCAAATTGCCTTTCAAACGGTTGGTAATTCTACCTTCATCCAATTCCAAAACAGAACTGTACCCATAATTGTAATCGGTATATCCGATAAATGCAGAAATGGTTCCTAAGATGGAATTATCAAAACGTGCATGGGCCTTCGCCTGAAAATCTTCTAACTTGGTACGCTTATTCAGATCTTGTGTGAGGTAGGATTCCCCAAAACCTTCATAGGGGTCGTTTTGGTTGTACCTGTAAAACTTATCCTCATAGCTTAGAGTAGTCCCCACCGTTAAAACCGTATGTTGCAAAGAATCTTTTTTCGAGAGCAATTCATATTCTTGAATCCCAAAAAATCGCAATCCCTGAAGCTTGTTTTCGGCATCTTCAAAATTGACATCCAAGCGTCCGCGGTCGGTAAATTCTCCCACATTCGACTCGAACAGCACCCTAGAATTTTCGGTAAGTCCACCGTTTTCCTGATTCAAGATATCTTGGGCGGCCATATGGGCACGAACGGTTAACCGCTTGTCCTTGGAATGATAGCTTGCCGAAAAGCGAAAATTACCCGTGCTCGTTAAAATATGCTGGTATTGCCCTAACGACCGTACGCCTTTATAGGCTACCGAAAAATTAAACTGCTCGCTGGTATTCACGGTAAAGAAGGCATCCAATTGTTGCCCTTGCTGAAATGCCGTTTTAAAATACAATTCGGTGAGGGGTGTGGGCACATGATAATATAGGATATCCTCCACTTCTAGATAGTTGAAATGGTGGGCTTGGGCTACGAACAAGGGTTTCAGATTCAAATTATCGAAGTCGTAGGCGAGGGTATTATAGGTTTGCCCCACATTGGCGAAGGGCAGTAATTCAAAATCATCCTTTCGCAGGTAATTGAACCGGTAGTGTTTTTTGATGTTCAGCGTAGTATCCACGGAAGTCGTATCCCGATCGAGTGTCACCATTTTATAGAGTGAAATGGGAGGCTTCTCTTCTGAAGTTACTGGAGCATTGGGTCTGCCTTGCGGATTGTTTCTCGGATTGGTTTGCGACCATACCACCATGCTAAAGGCGAAGAAAAAGAAAAGGAGCAAGCCGGTTTTGTTCATTCCGTTCCAAGTTGAAGGACAAAGGTAAATGTTTCAACGGAAATGTGTATTTTTAATTGCGATGCTTTCCCTCAAAATACATGCACACCTAGTGGAATGCGGTACCGACGAAGCGGGTCGGGGTTGTCTGGCCGGACCGGTCACCGCGGCCGCCGTTATTCTACCTGATGATTTCCACCATCCGTGGCTCACCGATTCCAAACAACTTTCGGAAGCCAAGCGGAAGGAATTGCGGCCCATCATAGAGGAACAGGCACTTGCCTTTGCCGTGAGTCATGTCATGATGGAGGAAATCGACAAAATCAACATCTTGAACGCATCCATCCTTGCCATGCATCGCAGCATCGAACAACTTTCGCTACCCCCAGAATTCATTGCCATAGATGGTAACCGTTTTAAATCCTTTCAATCGATCCCATATGAATGTGTGGTGAAAGGGGATGGTAAATACCTGCACATCGCCGCTGCTTCCATCCTGGCCAAAACCTATCGGGATGACTATATGGAACAGTTGCATGAAGAATATCCCGAATACGGTTGGAACCGAAACAAGGGATACCCAACTGCCCACCATAGGGAAGCGATACGGGAATTGGGCCCCACCCCCTATCACCGAAGAAGTTTTCGCCTTCTGCCCGAGCAACTCAAACTTTCTTTGTAGCTGTTAAAAACACGTCGATAAACTCTTGTAAAAGGAGCCTACAATTGCGCAAGGCTTGTTATTTTTGTGTATGCCCTCACTTCGGATCGTATTCCTGGTAATTTTAGGTCTCGCCCTACTTTTTGGCTGCGAGCGTCGCGATGCTTCTTTGGATCGCCCAGAGAGTTATCTGCCCACAGCCACGCAGACTGTTTTAACTATTGAGCAATGGCAGCAAACCCAAGAAGATTTTAAAGGTCACGCGCTCCTCTCGAAGGCATCCAACGAACCCTTTGGTCGCTTTTTCAACGCCTATTCAGAGCTAAGCAAAGCCCTCACCCCTTCAGGACCAGTGTTATTGGCCATGGATAATGAATCGGATAGCCTCTCGGTTTATACCTTGATTGCCAAATCGAAACAACTGGGCTTTGTTCCCGACTCGATTCCCAATCTGGTAAAGGATTCTATTGGTGGAAAGGGAAAAATCAAAAGATATCAAATCGGATCGGAGGTATTTTTCACTACCGAAATCGATAGTATTGGATTTATCAGCACTTCTGAAGCCACCTTGGAATCTATTCGCAAAGGCAACCCTTTACAGGACGACGGATTTCAAACAGCGTTAAAGGTCAAAAAAAACAAGCCCCTCAGCCTCACCACAGTGTTGAATGTAACCCGCCCTGGTGATTCCGTATCACCTTGGGGCAGCTATTCCTCTCTTGAATTACAGTTATTGAGTGACGGACTCATCGCCCATGGGGTGGTGATGGACCAAGATAGCTTGGGTGAAAAACTCTCGGTATTCCGAGGGCAGCTTCCACAACAAACGGCAACGCCAGCCATTACTTTGAGCACGGCCAAACGGGCCCTTTCCTTTGCTTTCAGTAATGCGGATAGCCTTCGAAAACGCATGGTGAACAGAGGTAAGGCAACAACCCTCCATCCTATTTTTGAAACCACCAATGAACTATCCTGGGTCAAAACAACCTCGAAAAGCTATATGGGTTTGAAAAGTTTGGATAGTGATCTAAGCTGGGAAAGTCTGGCAGCTCAATTGACGGAGCTGGAAACGTATCGTGACATTCCCCTTTATCGAATTTCGGAAGCTAAAGCTCTTTTCCAACCCTTTTCGTCCTTTATTCCATCGGAAAACTATCCCATTGCCTTCCCTTGGAACGACTTCCTGATTTTTACCATGGATGAGGAACAGGCCAAAGAACTTATTTCAGGCTTTCTAAACAAATCGGTGTTGGCCGAAACGAGCTATTTTCAGAATGCCGCTACCTATCTGGCCCAATCAGCTTCCCTAGTTTTCTATGAGATGGATGGACAATGGAAGGGTTTGAATGCAGCACTTTTTCATTCAAGTGCCTCTCAACTAAAAGGATTTCCGCTGGTAGTCACCCAGCTGATATACGATAGGGACTTTGCCCACTTAAATCTGGTCGCGAAATCTGGAAAGGGAGAAACCATCTCAAGTGGGCCTGTGCAACAATTGGCCAGTATTCGTTTGGATGCCGATCTGATGTCTCCCCCAAAATTCTTTACCAATCACAATACGGGAGGAAAGGACATTGTAGTTCAGGACCTAGCCAATCAATTGTACTTGATTTCCACCAATGGGAAAATCCTCTGGAAAAAATCGTTGGAAGGACCCATTCAAGGAACCATTCATGAGGTGGATATTTTACGGAATGGGAAAAAGCAATTGGCCTTTACCACCGGAAATACCCTCTATGTGTTCGACCGCAACGGAAATGCAGTAGCGCCGTTTCCCAAGAAATTCAGCGACCCGATTACCCAGCCATTGGCAGTGTTCGATTACGACAACAACCGCAAATACCGCTTTGTGATTGTTCAGAATGACAGGCTCTATATGTACGATGCACAGGGACAAACCGTAAAAGGTTTTAATTTCTCGAGAGCGAATTCAAAAATAGTATTGCCTCCACAGCACATTCGTATTGGCAACAAAGACTATATCACCGTCGCTGAGGCTTCTGGTACATTGAATATTTTAAGCAGGGTGGGGAAAGTTCGGGTTCCTGTAGCTCAAAAATTGAATTTCAGTGAACTGCCCATCGAAAAGGAAGGCTCTAATTTTGTAGTGATTACCGCCGACAAGCGAAAGGTTTCCATCGATCAGAATGGCAGGGTGAATTCACAACCCTTGGACGTTTCCGATACTTATTGGTTCTGCATTCAAGGAACCACCAAACTCACCTTGGATGACAATTTGATGCGCATCAACGGAAAACTTACCGAATTACCGGTAGGGATCTACTCCAAACCCCAACTCCTTCTTTTTGGTAAAAACCTCTTTGCCACCATTACCGAAACCAAGGAAAATGCCGTGTACGTTTATACTAAAAACGGACAACTATTACCGCATTTCCCCATTTACGGCACCTCAGAAATCGATTTGGCCGATGCCAATCGAAACGGTTCCATGAATATTGTAGTGAAAGGGGAAAAGAATGAGGTACTGCTGTATCAGCTCCCTAAATAAGTTGAGAATTCGGCTGGGTTTCAACGAAGGTAGCCTCGAAAAGGGCTGAAAAATGGGAGAGCAATTTTTCCTTTACCTCATCGATGGGAATTTCCGTTTTACCCAATTCGACATTTAATGAGGTGACCGACTTCCCTCGTATTCCGCAGGGAATCATATGATCGAAATAGCCCAGATCGGTATTCACATTAAGGGCGAAACCATGCATGGTCACCCAGCGGCTAGCGCGCACCCCCATGGCGCAGATTTTCCGTGCAAAGGGAGTTCCCACATCCAACCATACACCCGTTTCCCCTTTGGAACGCTCCCCTTTTAGGCCGTACTCGGCTAGGGTTCGGATAATCATCTCCTCTAGAAACCGCAAATATTTGTGGATGTCGGTAAAAAAGTTCTCTAAGTCGAGAATGGGATAACCTACAATTTGCCCGGGGCCGTGATAGGTGATATCTCCCCCTCGATTGATTTTAAAAAATTGGGCATCGATTTCTTTCAATTTCACCTCATCGATCAACAGGTTTTGCATATCCCCACTCTTACCCAAGGTATACACATGTGGATGTTCCACGAACAAGAAGTGATTTGGGGTTTCCAATTGGGTATTTTCCCGTCGGTTTTTGGTTTTGATGGATAGGATTTCCTGAAATAGGGTTTCCTGGTAGTCCCAGGTTTCCTGATAACCTTTGCTTCCTAAATCCTGTATGTCTACCGTCTTGTTCAACCTTTAATCTTCCAATTCCACTTCAACATCGAACACGTCGGGATTCTTCATGTACTCCAAGAAGGAATTTTGAAGTTCCAATGTTTTTCCATCCAGCGAGAAGGTTGCTCCTTCTGCAGTGGTTGACTTTATCTTCTTGGGAAAAGTATATTTCAATTTATAGGTAACGCTCGACATAAAGGATTCGGCTTTTTTTAGGCTGTCCAATTGAATTTGATGCCTTTGTTTATCCCGTATGAATGCATCTCTTTTGAAATGGCCATTCGAATAACTGAATTTTACCCCAATGATTTCGTCTTCTTCCGAATCTTTCTTGGAATCATTTCCGTTCTTACTGGATCCCGGCATATATTCAGAAGCCAAATCGAATCCCTTCATCAAGTTGTCTGCCTCTGAAACATCCTGAAATTCAGTAAAAACATCCATCACCATTTTATTCGTTTCCGGATCGGAGAACATATGAATATTGTAATTCTTCATCGCCTGTAAGCGCTTTTGCTCATTGGGAGAAAGCTTGGCAATGCTATCCTTCTTTTCTTCCAAAATATCCTTGAAGGCAATGATAGTATCTGTTTTCTTCATGGTACTATCCTTCGCCATTGCACCACTCATCGACATGATTTCACTTAAATCGGCACTCAATTCCATGCGACCGGAACCATCTTCGTTTAGCACCATCGTTTCGGTGAATTGACAACTAGTGAGAGAAATAGCTAGGATAAAAATCCAAAGGAATCGAACGCCCATTTTTTTAGTTTTTTGGGTTATTTAAAATGATGAGTGCGGCAATCACACCGGGCACCCATCCACAGAGTGTCAAAATTAAGACAATTAGCACGGACCCACAACCTTTGTCGATTACCGATAAGGGGGGAAATAAAATAGCTAATAAAACACGCCAAAAGCTCATAGCACAAAGGTAAAGTTTATAATTCATGCTATTAGTCCGAAAGAAAACATTTTGTTACAGCCTTGTTATTTCGATATCTTCGTTTTATGAAAGGCATTCGGGTAATTGCGATCATCCTGCTCTTGGTAAGCGCAAAAAGCTTTGGACAGTTCCGATTTTCGGGACAGATCAAGGAAGAGTTCCGTGAGGGCACCCTTTACCTTTCCATCGTAGAGGATTATCGAAAGCTAAAAGGCATCCATTCGGAACAGATTCTTCAAAAAACACATGCCGATACTACAGGATATTTTCAATTTCAAGGGAATAATCTGCCTAATGATAGCAGGATCTACCGTATCCATGTAGATACCTGTGCGGATTCCGATACAACCATCAACCATTTTTCTGGCCACTGCGAGAATAGTCGTGAAATCTTGTTTGTGGCGAATAACCATTCCCTATTGGATTTCCCCTTTTCCTTCGACAATGAAATGTTTTGCAGTATCGACGGTCCCAGTAGGGAAGCTACTGTATTTTTAAGGGTGGATTCCCTGCAGAATGACATACTCTATTCTATGGCCAATTACTCCAGTGAAGCCAGTGAAAAGGCCAATTTGGAACTCTGGTTTAAGAAATTACAGGAATTTGGTGCCTCTCTCAACGAGCCATTGGGAGAACTCTATATCTATACCCTACTAAGTGAACGCGGCGGACATTTCTATAATTATTATTTAACCGATTTGAAAAGCAATTCATATTATGACGATTTGTTGCATAAGTTCGAAAACTTCTATCCTGATGCTTCCTATACGCAACAACTGGAAGAGGAATTGGAGGCCGATCGTTTCATCATGGACCGGCGGGAATCCATGCCTTGGTGGGTTTATGCGATTGGTGGAGCACTCTTGCTTTCCTTTCTATTGAATTTCTTTATCATCGGAAAATGGCTTCGAAACAAGAAAGCTCCAATTTTGGAGGTGACGCTTTCCAATCAGGAAGAAAAAATTCGGGACCTCATCCTACAGGATAAAACCAATAAAGAGATTGCCCAAGAACTTTTCATCTCGGTAAGTACGGTA
This sequence comes from uncultured Alteromonas sp., assembly GCA_964582415.1. Lineage (GTDB taxonomy): Bacteria > Bacteroidota > Bacteroidia > Flavobacteriales > Flavobacteriaceae > CAZOSF01. Next base: position 6,793 of record CAZOSF010000054.1, on the reverse strand, counting down.
AAAACACATATCAACAACCTTTACAAGAAATTGGGCGTTACCTCACGAGAAGAGCTGAAAAACCGCTCCTAGTAAGGCTTTAAAAAAATTCAAACGGGGGTCTAGTCCCCATTTCCAACAGCTTTTCCTTCATGATTTTATGCAACTGGGGCATCTTCGCACCGAATCAATTAACCATAAAATCATGAAAAAAAGTTTTTGTATTTCGATCCTGTTGCTTCTAGCTTCTTTTGTCGAGGCCCAACCCTTCAACCAAGAAACCACCACCGGAAACATTCAATATGTCATTGGGAAATTCAATAAGGAAAAACTGCAATCGGGAAGCTATGCCAGTTGGTTTCAACCCAATTATGATGCCTATGAACCCAATCCAGAAGTCGTTGAAAAACTGAAAGAACTGCTCCCCGAATACACCATCACCCTATTCATGGGAACCTGGTGCGGTGATAGCAAGCGAGAAGTCCCTCGTTTTTATAAACTTTTGGAGGCCTGTGAATTTCCCATGGAGCGTTTGAATGCCGTTGCGTTACATTTGGGCAAGGAACAAATGAAACAAAGTCCGGGAGGGGAAGAAGAAGGTATGGACATTCACCGGGTTCCTACCTTTATAGTGTACAAAGAAGGAAAAGAAGTAGGCCGTATTCTGGAAGAACCCAAAGAATCTTTAGAGAAAGATCTTTTGCATATCCTGGAAGGAGGCTATCAAGAAAATTATTATGGGGTCACACTGGCCCAAAAAGCCATGAAGGAAATGGGTTGGGAAAAATTCGGAAAGAATCGCAAGAAGCTCATACGCTCGCTGTCGCCCTATGTACAGCGATATATGGAATTACACACCTACAGCAGGGTCTTGTATGCAGCCGGAAAGAAGCAGGAAGCCTATCAAATCCTGAAGTTAAACCAGGAATTATTTCCCGAAGAACCCAACGTTTATTTCAATTTAGGCGTATTTCTGTGGAACACTTATCAAGAGGAAAAAGCCGAGGAAGCCTTCAAAAAAGCCTTGGAAAAAGAATCGAATTCAGACAATAAAGAAGAAGATCTATCGAAAAAAATCGCCTTTATTAAGGAAAATCGGAATTAGCAGTTTTAGGGATCGGCAGATATTAGTTAATTTTGCAGCTTAAAATTAGACGAATGCAACTCACTGAACTGGAACAAATCCGCCGCGAAAAGCTAAACCACCTTCGGGAATTGGGAATCGATCCCTATCCTGCTGCTCTTTACCCTGTTGACCATACTACGCAACAGATAAAACAGCAATTTGAGGAAGGAAAGAAGGTTGTTATTGCGGGAAGACTTATGTCCAGAAGGATTCAAGGGAAGGCTTCCTTTGCAGAGCTTCAGGATTCAGAAGGACGGATTCAGGTATATTTTAATCGGGATGAGATTTGTCCCGGTGAAGATAAAAACCTCTACAATGAGGTATATAAGAAGTTGCTGGATATCGGTGATTTTATCGGAATTGAGGGGGAATTATTTACCACTCAGGTAGGTGAAAAAACGGTAATGGTGAAGAACTTCACGCTTTTGTCGAAATCTTTGAAACCCCTTCCTTTACCGAAGGTGGATGCCGAAGGCAACGTGCACGATGAATTCAACGATCCCGAATTGCGCTATCGTCAGCGATATGCCGATTTGGTCGTAAATCCACATGTAAAAGAGGTATTTGTAAAGCGCACCCGACTTTTCAATGCCATGCGGAATTTCTTTAATGACCGTGGTTATTTCGAAGTGGAAACGCCCATATTGCAGCCCATTCCTGGTGGCGCTGCTGCTAAGCCTTTTATGACGCATCACAATGCCTTGGACATTCCTTTGTACATGCGAATTGCCAATGAATTGTATTTGAAGCGTTTGATTGTTGGTGGGTTTGAAGGCGTTTATGAATTCTCCAAAAACTTCCGAAATGAAGGAATGGACCGCACTCACAATCCAGAATTCACTGCCATGGAAATTTATGTGGCCTATAAGGATTATAACTGGATGATGGAATTCTGCGAGGAACTCTTGGAATATTGTGCCATTCAAGTAAATGGCACTACCAAAGCGACGTTCGGGGAGCATGAAATCGATTTTAAAGCGCCATATCCGCGCGTGACCATGGCAGACGCCATTAAAAAATATACGGGTTTTGATATAAATGGAAAATCGGAAGCCGAGATACGTGCGGCTGCTGAAGCTATGGATATCGAAGTGGACGATACCATGGGAAAAGGAAAGTTGATAGATGAAATCTTTGGGGAAAAATGTGAAGGAAACTTTATCCAGCCCACCTTCATCATCGATTATCCAAAAGAGATGAGTCCGTTGTGTAAAGAACACCGAAGTAATCCAGAGTTAACCGAGCGTTTCGAATTAATGGTATGTGGAAAGGAAGTGGCCAATGCCTATTCGGAGTTGAATGACCCTATCGATCAGCGGGAACGTTTTGAGGCCCAGTTGAAATTGGCCGATCGCGGGGATGAAGAAGCCACGCAATTTATAGATTACGACTTCTTGCGGGCGTTAGAATACGGTATGCCTCCAACTTCGGGAATGGGTATTGGAATGGATCGTTTGATCATGTTTTTAACGAACAATGCTTCCATCCAGGAAGTACTCTTCTTCCCCCAAATGAAGCCAGAGAAGCAAAAGCCTTCGGTTGAATTGAATGAGGATGAAAAATTGGTATTGGAATTACTAAAAAAGGCCGAACGTCTACCTTTGGAATCCTTAAAAGATCAATCGCAATTGAGCAATAAGAAGTGGGATAAATCCATCAAAACACTTACTAAGAGCAAATTGGCCAAAGTTGAAAAGGACGAGAACGGCCTATTTGTAGCGCTTATGTAAAATGTAAACACCACTCGAAATTTCCTCCATCTTGGCATCGGGGGCCGGTATCCCTACCGGCATTCGAGTGGTGTTTAACCAACCTAAACTATTTGCCTTCTAAATGTAGAAAAGCAGGGGTGTCTATCCAAGAAATGGGAGTCGCCTTTCATAAATAACAGGCTTCGTACTAGATGATTCTAAATTTCTATTGAAATTTTAACATACTTTAAGACCTTCCCTTTAAACCAACAGGATAATTCAAGGTCATAAGGACAAATACCTTAAACAAGTTAAGTCATGAAAAAAGTAATTTTTGTCCTAGCCCTTTTGGTCACTTTAGGACTTCAAGCTCAAAACAGACCCAATCAAGATCGTAAAGGTCGAAATTTCGATAAAGAAATGGCAGATCTCACTCCTCAGCAACGTGCTGAAATGAAAACCCAGCGAATGACCTTGCATTTGGATTTAACCGAAGCACAACAGAAACAAGTTCAAAAATTGAACGAGAACTTCGAAGCGAAACGCGAGAAAGTACGATTGACCCAAGAGGAGCGTCAAGCCCTTACCAAAGAGGAACGCTATGCCCATAAAAAAGCCCGTATGGATGAGGAAATTGAATACAAACGAGCTTTGAAAGAAATCCTTACTGACGATCAATATACCAAATTCGACAACGTCAGACAGAAACAAAGAGATGGTAAAAGAAAGCCCAAAGGAGCCCCTAGAAACTAAGCATGTTTTTTTTGGCGTGGTTTTTGGAAAGTAAAGTTCAAATTAGTTACTTTGGTAACCTGAAAACAACAAAACCATGAAAAATATCTTTAAAGTATTTGCTGTCGCTTTTATAATGCTCCTTGGAATGGGCACCATGAATGCTCAAACCTTAAAGCAGAATCAAAACTCTCCTGAGGCAGTGGCGAAACAGCAAACCCATGATCTAAGTCAATCCCTAAATTTAGATGGAGATCAGCAACGTGCTGTCTTTAGGGCTCTTGTTGTAAAAGAAAGTAATTACAACAAATATGTGAATGGGAAAGATCTCAAAGATGCTGCTGTAATGGCCGCTAAAAAGAAACAAGATGAAATTTTTGAAACTGCAATGAAGAAGGCGCTTACAGAAGATCAATTCAAAAAATGGCAAAGTATGCGGGACCAATAAATGGTACGCTCCGAAAAAAAAAGCTCCCTTTTGGGAGCTTTTTTATTTAGTGCCATTCCTTTATTACATCTCGTGTAGCTTCAATAGTCTCGTCCAGATCTTCAAAAGTTAATGCATCACAAAGGAACCAAGTTTCATAAGCGCTCGGAGCAATATAAATGCCACGTTGTAACAATCCGTGGAAATAGTTTTTGAAAGTGTCTCCTGAGGCTGCTTTGGCCGATGTTTCAAAATCGACAACAGGATGGTCCGAAAAATGAACAGATATCATAGACCCCACTTGATTTATCTGTACAGGAATAGAAGCTCCTTCAAAAACGCTCTTAAGTCCTTGATGCAGATAGGTCGTCTTTTCATGGATGGAGTTGTAAACTTCTCGGTGTTCGTTCAATTCGGTAAGCATGGCAAGCCCTGCAGCCATGGCCAAAGGATTCCCGCTTAGGGTTCCTGCTTGATATACGGGACCCTCGGGCGCCAAGTAATTCATGATTTCTGCTTTCGCGGCAAATGCCCCCACGGGCAATCCTCCTCCAATTACCTTTCCGAAGGTAACAATATCTGCTTTTACATTAAATAATTCTTGTGCTCCTCCAGGCGCCAAGCGAAATCCGGTCATCACCTCATCAAAAATCAGTAGAATTCCATATTGATCGCATACTTCCCGTAGTCCCTCCAAAAAGCCTTCGGCCGGTGGTATACATCCCATATTTCCAGCAACGGGTTCTAAAATGATGGCCGCCAAATTCCCCTCATGTTCCTCACACAATGCTTTTACTTGTTCCAAGTCGTTAAATCTAGCCAACAAAGTATCTTGGGCGGTACCCTGAGTAACACCAGGACTGTTAGGTGTGCCAAAAGTCATGGCGCCACTCCCTGCTTGAATAAGAAAGGAATCGCTATGACCATGGTAGCATCCTGCAAACTTTATAAACTTATCTTTTCCGGTATACCCTCGTGCCAAGCGGATAGCGCTCATGCAGGCCTCCGTTCCGCTGTTTACAAACCGAATCTTATCGATATTGGGAACCATGGCTATTGCTAGTGCAGCAATTTCAGTTTCTATTTCGGTGGGCATACCAAAGGAAGTTCCCTTTTTTGCCTTTTCCGTCACAGCCTCTACTACCTTCGGATAGGCATGACCAAGGATCATCGGCCCCCAAGAGTTGATATAATCGATCAATCGATTACCATCCACATCGTAGAGATAAGCCCCTTGGGCCTTTTCAACAAAGATGGGGGTTCCTCCAACCGATTTAAATGCTCGCACAGGCGAATTGACACCACCCGGAATTACCTTTTGGGCCTCCCGGAACAGTGCACTGCTTCTTTGATAAATCATAATTAGGGTATCAGTCTTTAACGGAGTGCAAATATAAGACTTGGCCAATGGAAATCATATTCGATTGTAACCCATTGTACTCTTTTAAAGTTTCAACGGTCATATTGAATCTTCTAGCAATACTATATAAGGTATCACCCTGTTGCACAGTGTAGGTTTTGATTTGAGTATCGTCCTGATTCGCAATGCTGGCAGTTCCGCCAAGGACCTCTTTGTCAAATCTAGTCAAGTTATTGGTTTCGATAATACGGATCAACTTGTCGGGATATCTTGGGTCGGTGGCATAACCGGCTGCTTTCAACCCTCTTGCCCAGCCTTTGTAGTCATCCTTTCTAAGTTTGAATAAGTTTTGATACCGACTGCGTTCGGCTAGAAAAAGCGAGTGGTCTCGGAAGGAATATTTGGCATCCTTATACTTTCTAAAACACTCCCCTTTCTCATCGTCATCATGGTAGACGCGTTCGCCGGTCCAAGAGGTATGACATTTTATTCCAAAATGGTTGTTCGCCCTTTGGGTAAGTTCCCCTCTACCAGCCCCACTTTCGAGAATGCCTTGGGCAAGGGTTATACTAGCAGGGATTCCATATTGAAGCATTTCCTCCATGGCAATTTGCGAGTAGGTATCGATATAGGCGTTTAGGATTTCCTCATAACTTGCATTAGAAGGCAATTCCTTTATTTCATGTTCATCGGTTTTTCCTGGAAGGGTTTCATCGATAGGTTGGACTTTGGTTTTCTGAACCACCCGCTCGGTGCGGGTATGTTTTTTGCGTTCTACCACTTTTTTCTTGCTTTTACAACCGAAAAGCACCAATCCAACCATCAAGAGCACAAGTAATCGTAATTTCATATCAAAAAGAGAGTTGAGGCCAATTTTTCTTTTTCAAAAGTAGGTTCATCGCTTCCACACCTTGGAGTCCACCAGTATGGATGGCTAAAATAGGACTATTTTTCTTTAGGGTTCCATTCTTTAGTAACTCCACCAACCCAAACATCATTTTTCCAGTATATACAGGATCCAAGGGTATTCCAGTTTCGGCAAAAAACTTATTGATAAAACGGATTAATTCCAAATCTATTTTAGCATACCCCCCAAAAGCATAAGCATCGGTAATTTCATAGTCCGCATTTGGGACTAGTTTATTTATGAATGCTGATTGAAAAGTTCCACTTAGAACCGAGAATCCTATTAGGTTTTGTTGTGGATTTTTCGATTTGGCCAATCCTGCTAAGGTACCTCCAGTACCAACAGCCACGGCTATGGTGTTGTAAATAGCGGTTCGATCATCCAAGATTTCGGCGCATCCTCTTATCGCCAACTCATTGGATCCCCCTTCGGGAATCAGATAAAAAGGAGGATATAAGGCTTGAAGTTGGTGGAAAAATTCAGGAGCATCTTTTTGCCTATATGCCTCTCGGCTTACAAAATGGAACACCATTCCGAGGGAAGCAGCCTTTTTTAAGGTGGGGCTCCATAA
>CAZOSF010000053.1:0-16641 GCA_964582415.1 uncultured Alteromonas sp. | reverse complement strand
CCTTTTAAACGATAAACATAAAAATAAAAAAGCAGGCACAGAGCCTGCTTTTTTAATGGGAAAATTTAATCTTCATGGGATTCACTATGGGAAACCTCCAAAGCATCCCTATAGGATAGACGCACCAATTGTGCCCATTGAATGACGAGTTCTTTTTGGTCATCCGAGAGTCCGCCATGGGTCCAAGTGTAGGATTCCAATGGCATTTCTCCTTCCTCTACCTCTTCAATGAGTTCCTCCATTTTATGGTCCTTTTTCTTTACAGAATAACTCGCCCAATCGGAGGCATTGAAATGCTTCTTCCCATCTTTTACATGATCTGCCAACCAGTAGGAAACTGGCGCCACCTCCGCGTACCAAGGATACACAGTCTGATTACTGTGGCAGTCATAACAGCTTTCTTTCAAAATCGCGGCTACGGCTTCTCCAGGTTTTGTTTCACTCTCGAATGCCGCTACGCTTTCATAACCGCCCAAATTCTTTTCAGGTCGGATGAATTGCATAACAACTAGGGCTACTAAGGCCACCATCAATACATATTTTAGAATTTTCTTCATTGGTTAAGTGATTTTAAATAGAGAATAATTGCTTTTCTAATATCCTTTGCAGGTTCGTGATCTTTAGGTTCTTGAACCGACAATACACCTTTATTAGACGGTTTTAAAAACGGAATGTCTAATCCTTTCAGTAAAAAATCACTAAAGGCAATGGTGTATGTTTTTTCATCTTCAATTGTATTGCCACCAATAAGCCACTGGCCCTCGGCATCTTTGGTGATGCTTTGGCGATGCAAATAGGCGCCATTTCCCTTTTTACTTTCTCCATAATCCAATACTTCTTTAAGAAGATCTCCTTTTAGCTCTACGCGTAAAAGTCCTCCACCAAAAGGTAACACCCTGAAAATATCCATCTGCGTAATTTCTTCCTGAAGCATATCATCCAGTCGGAAGGACCCACCATTAACTAGGGCAGCATCCACGGGTGCGTCAAAGGCAACCATCATTGCTTTGGTCACGATTTGTCCCAGATTGGTTTGTGAAGAACGGTTGGCCGCATCGGTACCATCCAAAGCCGGTTCTGCAAAATAGATGACCTCCTCTGGATTATCGGTAACCTCTTTTACCTGGGTAGTCAAAATAGTTTCCCACTTATCCACAATGGCCTTCACTTCCGGATCATCATTTATCTTATCCGTTATGGGGAAAAGAACCGACTTAATTTTTAAGTCCTGTGTTTTCTTATTGAATTCGAAATTATGAATATAGATGGTGGTGGCATTGGCATCGGCTTTGGCAATCTTGGCATTCCCGGAATCCACCAACATATGATTGTGTTCATGTCCTCCCATTATAAAAGAAATCTGAGGTAAAGCCTTAGCCATTTCAACATCCTGCTTAATAGTAACATGGGTAAGTCCGACAATTAGGTCCACCTGCTGCATTTCAAGGGAAGTAACCGCCGTTCTGGCTTCCAATTGAACATCGGAATAATACACAAAATCTTGAGGGTTTGAATCGAGGGTAACGCTGAATATCCCTACCTCCGCTTGAGTACCGTCGCTATCCTTCATAAAGATGGAATACGTCTCTGGAATTGGAATTGCATCCCCTTCCGGTGTAAAAAAATGGAAGGATCGAGGCCCATCTTCCAATTGTTCATAAACATTGGCGGAGGTCCAAGAAAAGTTGGATTCGTTGATTCGTTTTTGAAGGGCCTCCCGACCAATATCGAATTCATGATTTCCAAAAGTCACCAACTCAAAGTTCATGGCATTCATTACTTCTACCATTTGACGACCTCGAATTCGTTCCCCTTGATACTTCAATGTTCCCAATAAGGAAGGATTTAAAAAATCCCCAGCATGTACCAGATAGGTGTTGGGGTTCACTTGCTTCAGGGAATCTACCACATGTGCTACCCTTGCGAGTCCGCCATATTTACCCCCTCCTAGAGGAGCTATTTCGTAGACGTCGTTCAACTGTACAAAGGTGAATTGAATCTTCCCATCATCCTTTACCTTATCCTCGGTTTGCTTCGTGGAACGACAGCCGAATAAGAACAGTACCATTATGGTATAGAACCAATATTTTTTCATATTAGTGATAATTTAAAAATATTTTAGACGCCTCATTGTGGGCACTTTCAAAAGCCATGGGCTGAATATCGGTAGTTACTTTGTGCGTCGTGAAATAGCTCAATAATTTTTCGGTAGGCATGTTCCCTGTTAATTCATCCTTTGCCATAGGGCACCCGCCAAAACCTTGCATTGCACCGTCAAATCTTCTACACCCAGAGCGATAAGCGGCATCCACTTTTTCGAACCAGGTGGTAGGTGTAGTATGCAAATGAGCCCCAAATTCGATATTTGGGTATTTTGGAATCAGGTTTTCGAAAAGATAGGAAATCACTTCCGGTGTAGAAGAACCTACCGTATCACTTAACGATAAAATCTTTACCCCCATTTCCGCCAAGCGTTCGGCCCATCTTCCAACAATTTCTACATTCCATGGGTCTCCATACGGATTTCCAAATCCCATAGAAAGATAGGTTACCACTTCCTTATTTTTTGCCACAGCCAAATCCAAAATCGATTGCAGCACTTCGATCGACTGGTCGATCGTTTTGTGGGTATTTCTCATTTGAAAATTCTCCGAGATAGAAAACGGATACCCCAAATAGGTAATTTCATCGAAGGCCACAGCGTCTTCAGCCCCACGAACATTGGCTACAATGGCTAATAATTTACTCCTTGAATTGGATAGGTCCAGTGCATTGAGCACTTCCGCCGTATCCTGCATCTGCGGAATTGCTTTGGGAGAAACAAAACTTCCAAAATCGATAGTATCGAAACCGCAACGCAATAAGGACTGAATATACTGGACTTTTTTTTCAGTTGGAATCCAATCCTTAATACCCTGCATGGCATCTCTGGGACATTCTATTAGTTTCACCCGTTGCATACGATAAAGATATGAATTCCCTAGGTTGCAGTAGAATCAAAAGGGACGAAAAATAGTTATCTACCCAATAAGGATGTAAAGTGCGATTCCCAAAAAAACAATTATCTGTAACCACTTGAGAACAGGCCCCGTATTGGGGTAGGTTTTCAAAAAACGGGAAATGCTTCCGGCAAGGAACGCCATGAAGGAAAAAGTGGTGAGGGCAATTGCCATAAAAACCAGACCGAGAATATAGAATTGAAGGATGGTATTCGATTCAGTATTCCATAAAAAAGAAGGAAAAAATGCCAAGAAAAAGATAAGCACCTTTGGGTTCACCAAATTCATGATGATACCCGTTTTATATAACTCACCAAAACGTCGTTTCCCATCCACTGGGTTCAAGAATACCTTGCTGTGAGCATTAAAAACCTTCCAGGCCAAAAAGGTGAGATAAATCGCTCCAAAGATTTTTATAGCCCATAGCAGTCCATCGGAAGCAGCAATGAGCGCAGAAACCCCAAAAGCTAAAAGGGTAGTATGAACAATACATCCAGAGATCAGGCCCAAACTAACGGCCAGGCCACTTTTAAATCCATTCGAAAGGGATTGGGTAATGACGTATATATTGTCGGGTCCCGGGGAAAGGGCTAAAAGGAAGGAGAAAACCGAAAAGGAAACAAGGCTTTCCCACATAGGGCTATCGTTTTAATAAAGCGTTATTGATTCTTTTCACAAGACCTGGTCCTTCGTAAATAAAACCGGTGTAAAGTTGTACCAAGCTAGCTCCGGCCTCCAATTTTTCCAAAGCATCGGCTTCAGAATGAATCCCTCCAACCCCAATGATTGGAAAGGCGCCCCCACTTTTATCATGTAAAAACCGTATGACTTCGGTAGCACGTTGGGTTAAAGGTTTACCGCTAAGTCCACCCATTTCCGATTGGTTTTCAGAAGTAAGACCGTCACGGGAAATCGTTGTATTGGTAGCGATAACCCCATCGATCTTTGTTTCAGACACAATGGCGATAATATCCAACAATTGGGCATCGCTAAGATCAGGAGCAATTTTAAGCAGAATTGGCTTTTCCTTCGGCTTTAGGGAATTGGCCTTTTTGAGGGTAAGCAGTAATTGCGTTAGCGGTTCTTTATCCTGAAGCGCACGTAGATTAGGAGTATTTGGAGAACTAACGTTTACCACAAAATAGTCCACGTAATCGTAAAGTGCTTCGAAGCAAAAAACATAGTCCGATACCGCTTCTTCGTTGGGCGTCACTTTATTCTTCCCGATATTCCCACCGATAAGCACCCCTTTGTTATTTTTTAACCGTTCTACGGCTGCCGCCACGCCTTCATTGTTGAATCCCATCCTATTGATAATGGCTTGATCCGACTTTAGTCGAAATAAACGCTTTTTGGGATTCCCTGGTTGTGGCTTGGGGGTAAGGGTTCCAATCTCAATAAATCCAAATCCGAAATTACTCAGTTCCTTATATAGTTTTGCGTCTTTATCAAAACCTGCAGCCAATCCAACAGGGTTCGGAAAAGTCAATCCAAAAACGTTCCGCTCAAGGGATTTGTCTTTCACACTATAACAAGAGCGCACTAGGGGCCCAAATCCAAGTTGATGCAGCAACTTAATTGCGGCAAAGCTGAAATAGTGTATTTTTTCTGGATCGAATTTGAAAAGGAACGGTCGGATGAGAAATTTATACATGAGCCTAAGATTGTCACAAAAATACTATTAAAAGACTTATTTTTTAAAGGCTTATTCCGTTATTTTGTAGTGTAAAACCCTCCTATTATGATTCCAAGAGAAGATTTGATAAAACGATTTACGAGTTATGTGACTGTCGATACGGAAAGTGATCCTAAATCGGAAACTACCCCCAGTACGGCAAAACAATGGGATTTAGCAAAAGCTCTTGTGGAAGAGCTAAAAGCCATCGGTATGCAGGATGTTAGCATCGATGAAAATGCCTATATCATGGCTACCCTCCCCAGCAATATTGACAAACAAGTACCCACCATAGGTTTTATTGCCCATTTCGATACCTCACCCGATTTTACAGGTGCTAATGTAAAGCCCCAAATAATAGAGAATTATGATGGTAAGGATATCGTATTGAATGCGGAACAAGGCATTGTTTTGTCTCCAAGTGAATTTGACGATTTATTGTTGTACAAAGGACAAACGTTGATAACTACGGATGGGACGACTCTTTTAGGTGCCGATGATAAAGCCGGTATTGCGGAAATTGTTTCTGCCATGGAATACCTAATAAAACATCCGGAAATCAAGCACGGACCGATTCGTGTTGGTTTTACCCCAGATGAGGAAATCGGTCGCGGCGCCCATAAATTTGACGTTGAAAAATTTGGAGCTGAATGGGCGTACACCATGGATGGAAGTCAAATTGGCGAATTGGAATATGAAAACTTCAATGCTGCTGGGGCCGAAGTAACCATTAAGGGAAAAATTGTGCATCCTGGTTACGCCAAAGGAAAGATGGTCAATAGTATGCATATCGCAACCGATTTTATCAACTCCTTGCCGAAAATGGAAGTACCTGAACATACTGAAGGAAGGCAAGGTTTCTTCCATTTGCATCATATGGAAGGGGAAGTTGATAGCACAAAGTTATACTATATCATTCGTGATCATGATCGCGATCATTTTGAAGCGCGAAAGGAGATGATGCAGAAATTAGCAAATGAGTTGAATGCGGAATTGGGCATGGATCGGATTTCTGTGGAAATAAAGGATCAGTATTTCAATATGCGTGAAAAGATCGAACCTGTAATGCACATTGTGGATTATGCGGAAGAGGCCATGAAACAGGCAGGAATCACTCCTATCATAAAACCCATTCGAGGAGGTACGGATGGCTCTCAGCTTAGTTTTATGGGATTACCGTGTCCGAATATCTTTGCTGGAGGGCACAATTTCCATGGAAGGTATGAATATGTTCCTGTGGAGAACATGGAAAAGGCCATCGAAGTTATTGTAAATATCGCCCAGTTGGTCGCCAAGAATTAAAGGAAAAATAAATCAAAAATAAAAAGCCTCGGAAATCCGAGGCTTTTTTATTTAAGGTCTAAAGTGTATTATTCAGATTTGGCTTTATTGAGTTTGTTCGACAACTCCATAGAGATTGCCGATCTTTCAAACTTCATCTTCCCTGCCCCTGATTCGATGATACAGGTACCATCGTCGTTCAGTTCGAGAAGTTTCCCATGTAAGCCACTTTTGGTAACCACTCGATCCCCTTTTTTAAGGCCAGCCGAAAATTGCTTTTCCTGCTTGGATCGCTTCATCTGAGGGCGTATCATAAAAAGATACACCACCAGTATCATTAAAATAAGAGGAAAAAAACTCTGTAGTGATTCCATTTAAACGGTTTTCAATTATTGGGTTTTGATTGGAGATCCTTGAGCTGCACCCTCTTTTGGGTTAACAAAAGCTTTGATGCTCAACATCTCTTTTCCTTTTTCGGTATTTGCAGTAATGGTTACTGTTTTGCTCACCTGATTTTTACCACTACCGTTGAATTTTACCAATAGTTCCCCACTCTCACCTGGAGCGATTGGCTCTTTTGGATATTCTGGTACAGTACAACCACAGCTACTTTTCGCATCAACGATCACCAAGTCAGATTCACCAGTGTTGGTAAATTTGAACTTGGTTTCCACTGGGGTACCTTGTTCGATAGTTCCAAAATCGTGCGTTGTAGTTTCAAACTGCATTACAGGATATTTTCCTGCTACGGCATCACGTTCAGCAGCAGCTGCCACATTCTCTTCACTCACTTTATCGGCAGCATTGTCTTTGCATGATGTAAATACAAAAGCCATCAAGGCTGCTACAATAAAAATCGATTTTTTCATAGTAGATATTTTTAAGTTAGATAATTCGACTAAAGCGCCGCTAATGTAGGATTTTTTTTGTTTTTATGTAAGTCCGCGCCCTATTTTATTCAATTTCCCCTCCTCTGTGTACTCCTTCACAACATTATCCAAAATACCATTGATAAAGATGCTACTTTTGGGGGTTGAGTATTCTTTGGCAACTTCCAAATACTCGTTAATTGTAACGCGAATAGGGATGGATGGAAAGAATAAAAACTCCGCTATCCCCATCTTTAGGATAATCATGTCCAATTCTGCGATACGCTCCCGATCCCAGTTGGGTGTCTTACCATCAATCTCGGCCGAGAGTTTGTCGTCATTCAATAGTACCTTCCGAAGTAAGTCCAAGCTAAATTGTCTATCATCCTCATCCTTGAAAACTTCTTTGGAAAACAATCCCTTGGTCTTTTTTGGGGATAGTTTGCCCAGGCTTCGAACCACAGACGTGTTTACCAATGGGAAATCATCGATCCAGGTAAGTCGTTTATCCTCCAGATAATCGTATAGTTTTTCATTGGGAGCGATCACCTCCTTATAAATCTGCACGATAACATCCCGGTCTTCTTTAAAGGAAGGAGCCTCGATTCCCAGATAGTCCTGATACCATTCTGCCGTGCGCAGTTCATTAAAAAGTAGCGTCACATATTCATCATCATCCTCCCATTGAGTGAGCTTCTTGTTCTTTAAAAACTGGGAAAGTTCCTCATCTCTCTCGATAAGCTCGATGGCTTTGTTATCCACAAAATTCCTGCTCGGATTACGTTCAGTATCCGTAGCTAAGAATTTCTTTTTAGATTTTTCTTGGAATTTGTCGGCATGGTTTCTCAATGCGACCAATAGGTGCAACATCAATGCATTCAGTTCCTGCATTTGTTGGATACTGAAAAGCAAGAATTTTTCTTGCTTGTCGAGGTCTTGTGATTCGGATTGATAAAAGGCGTACAGTGATTGCAGTACCTTAACCCGAATATGTCGTCTTGTTAACATGTGACAAAGAACTTTTTGAGAAACAACAACGCACAAGCGAATACTTGTGCGTTGCAAATATAGTTACATCCTAGAAATTATGCCTCTTTTTTTCGCGCATCTATTCTAGCTTTGGCAATTTCAAGAGCAGCTTGATGCGAGGTGATGTTCTGAGCATCTGCCTTGCTTAAAATCTCCAACGTGGTATTGTAAATATTTTCTGTTTTGCGATAGATTTCCTGCTTACCGTAATTTTCCAGTTCGGCGTATACGTTGATGATTCCACCAGCATTGATCAAGAAATCAGGGGCATAGATGATTCCTTTCTCCCGCAACAGACTTCCGTGGCGTTGTTCGTCGGCCAACTGATTGTTGGCAGCACCCGCAATGATTTTCGCATTCAGCACGCGAATGGTTTCATCATTCACAGTAGCTCCTAAAGCACAGGGTGCATAGATATCCATATCCTCCGCGTAAAGGTTCTCCCCTTCGTAGATGGTAGCATTGTACTTATCGCGAATTGCTTCCAAACGAGGTCTGCTGATGTCTGAAATTACCACGTTCGCACCTTCATTGGTTAGGTGTTCCACCAAGGCTTCCCCAACATTTCCAATTCCTTGAACAAATACTTTCTTATCTTCTAATATATCACTTCCGTAGGCGTACTTGGCAGCGGCTTTCATACCCATGAAAACACCATAGGCAGTAATTGGTGAAGGATTACCAGCGCCTCCTTTTTCTTCGGAAATACCCGTTACATATGGAGTTACGGTACGAACGAGATCCATATCGCTGGTTTCCATTCCCACATCCTCTGCAGTAATGTACTTTCCACCTAGGGAATGCACGAATTTTCCAAAACGCAACATGAGTTCTGGAGTTTTTTCAGTTTTAGCGTCTCCTAAAATCACCGCTTTTCCTCCTCCAAGATTTAGACCCGTAATAGCCGATTTGAAGGTCATCCCACGAGACAAACGCAATACATCATTGAGAGCATCCCATTCGGTAGCATACTTCCACATACGGGTACCTCCCAAGGCAGGACCCAAAACGGTATTGTGGATACCAATTATTGCACGCAATCCTGTATCTTTGTCGTGGCAGAAAACGATTTGTTCGTGGTTATCGAACGATAATTGCCCGAAGACTGGGGCCATTTTTTTTAGTTCCGTCGAACTAATAACATCTGTAATCATTTGTGAATCCTTAAAAAGAACGTGCAAAATTACTTTATAAGCAATAGGTCCACAAAAAAATTATCATAAAATTAGGAATCTGTTAATAATTTAAAGGGTCCATGAAGGCACTTCGGCACCTCAACAAATACTTTTATAAATACCGTGGCCGACTCTTGGCAGGATTACTCATTACCGTTATCGCGAATATCTTCAAGATTTTCGTTCCGGCAATGTTGGGAAACTCGGTAAACGCTGTAGAAGCCTATTTTAATGGAGAAATTACCTTAGAAATGCGAAATGCGGCCGTTTTAAACGACGTGTTATTCATCTTTGGAGCTGCCATACTTTCCGGTTTGTTCACTTTTTTAATGAGACAAACCATCATTGTGATCTCACGATATGTAGAATTCGATCTTAAGAACGAAGTATTCGAGCAGTACGAGAAGTTATCCCTCAGCTTTTATAAACAGAATCGTACCGGGGATTTGATGAATCGTATCAGTGAAGATGTTGGTAAAGTTCGTATGTATGTTGGGCCAGCACTAATGTACAGCACTTCTACCATAACCTTATTCATTGTTACGATTACCTACATGCTCTATACTGCTCCCCTGCTTACCTTGTATGCGGTGGCGCCCCTCCCCATACTATCGTATAGTATTTATCGCTTGAGCATTGAAATTCATAAACGCAGTACCATCGTTCAACAATACTTATCCAACCTTACCACATTTACACAGGAAAGCTTTAGCGGTATTTCGGTAATAAAGGCCTACGGCATTGAACCTAGAATCAATACGGAATTCACCGACCTCTCCAATGCCAGCAAGGATAAAAACATCGATTTGACCAAAGTACAAGCCCTGTTCTTTCCATTGATGGTATTACTTATCGGACTCAGCAATATTGTTGTAATTTATGTTGGAGGTAAACAATATTTGAATGGAGAAATTGAATTAGGTACCATCATCGAATTTATGGTGTATGTAAACATGCTTACTTGGCCGGTTGCCATCGTGGGATGGGTAACTTCCATGGTACAGCAAGCAGAGGCTTCTCAGCAGCGTATCAATGAATTTCTGAAAGTCACTCCCGAAATTCAAAATACAGTATCTGGTGAGACCCAAATAACCGGGGAAATAGAATTCAAGGAGGTTTCGTTCACCTACCCAGATACCAATATTACCGCACTCGATAAAGTATCCTTTCACATTCGCCCGGGTGAAACCCTTGCCATTGTAGGAAACACAGGTTCCGGTAAATCGACCCTCTTGGAACTCATCGGTAGATTATATGATGTAGAATCGGGCGACTATTTAGTGGATGGGGTCCCAGTAACGCAACTGAATTTGGAAAGCTTGAGAAATGCGATTGGCTATGTGCCCCAGGATGCCTTCCTTTTCAGCGATACCATTGCTAATAATATCCGATTTGGAAAAGCAGATGCCACCCAAGAGGAAATAGAAATTGCTGCCAAAAATGCCGCGGTTCATAGAAATATTGAAGGCTTCCAACAGAAATATGAAACCATCTTGGGCGAACGGGGAATCACGCTTAGCGGTGGACAAAAACAGCGGGTTTCTATCGCTAGGGCTATCATTAAAGACCCAAATATTCTACTCTTGGATGACTGCTTAAGTGCGGTCGATACAGAAACCGAAGAGGAGATACTTCATAACCTTTTCAAGATTTCCAAGAATAAGACCACAATTATCGTGAGCCATCGCATTTCATCGGTAAAGAATGCCGATAGAATCCTTGTCCTAGAGAAAGGAAAGGTCATTCAGCAAGGAACTCATACTGAGCTCGTAAACCAAAAAGGGTATTATCAGGAGCTTTACAACAAGCAGCTTCTGGAAAAAGAATTATAAACTTTCCTTTGGTAATTAGGTTTTTTTTTTGATTTTTGGCTAACTCTTAAGACAAAAATAAACCCGATATGAGCGAGCAATATTCGATGGAGAAAGAAGAAATTTATTCGAAAGTGATGCGTGCCGGAAGACGTACTTATTTCTTTGATGTACGGGAAACCAAAGCCGGAGATTACTATCTAACCATTACCGAAAGCAAAAAATTTACTAACGAGGACGGATCCTTCCACTACAAAAAGCACAAAATCTATCTATACAAGGAAGATTTCGCTGAATTCAAAGAGTATCTGAATGAGATGATCGATTACATCTTGGATGAAAAAGGGGAAGAAGTAATCAGTGAGCGTCACCAAAAAGACTTTAAAAGAGAGTCGATGGACGGAGAGGAAATTTCAAGTGAATCCTCTTCCAGTTTTACCGACCTGAGTTTTGACGACATATAAGAAAATCCTCAACCGATTCAACCGCCCCTAGTTTGGGCGGTTTTTTTATCTTTAATACGTACTAAAATCAATCTCATGAGATCACGCTTTTTACTCCTTATCTTCCTGTTTCCGCTCCTCACAATCGGCCAGGATTTTCAAGTGGACTTAGACTATTACCTCCCAGATGATGTTACCTATGACCCCAATATCCCTACCCCGGAAAGCGTCATCGGATTCAATGTAGGCGATTGGCATGTGTCTCATGACAAGCTGGTTTTTTATATGCAAACATTGGCCAAGAGCAGTGATCGAATCACTATAGAAAATAGAGGGAGTTCTTTCGAAGGGCGACCGATTCTTTTGTTAACAATTACCTCTCCCAAAAACCATCAACAACTAGAAAATATTCGTCAGCAACATCTCGCCCTTACCGAATTGGGATCCAGTTCTTTGAACATCGATAACATGCCAGTTGTGGTCTATCAAGGGTTTTCCATTCACGGCAATGAACCCAGTGGTGCCAATGCAGGATTGGTTGTGGCCTATTATCTGGCAGCCGCTCAAGGTCCGAAAATCGATGCCCTCCTTGATAACACCGTGATTCTATTCGACCCTTCGTTCAACCCAGATGGACTGCAACGTTTCTCTTCTTGGGCCAATATGCACAAGGCAGATGTCATCAACCCAGATAATAACGACCGTGAATACAATGAGGTTTGGCCCAGGGGAAGAACCAATCATTATTGGTTCGACCTTAACCGTGATTGGTTGCCCGTTCAACTACCTGAGAGTCGCGCTCGCATAAAAACTTTTCATAATTGGTATCCAAATATCTTAACCGACCATCATGAAATGGGGACCAATTCGACCTTCTTCTTTCAACCCGGAATCCCCAGTAGAACCCATCCTTTAACACCAAAGAAGAATCAGGAACTCACAGCAGCTATAGGAAAGTTCCATGCTAAAGCGCTCGATAAAATCGGTAGCCTCTATTACACAGAAGAGGATTATGACGATTTCTACTACGGAAAAGGCTCAACTTTTCCAGATATCAATGGGGCCGTTGGAATTTTATTCGAACAAGGATCGTCTCGTGGGCATGCCCAGGAAAGCGACAACGGCATCCTCACCTTCCCCTTTACCATTCGAAATCAGTTCACCGCAGCGCTTTCAACCTTGGAAGCTGCTGCAAGCCTAAGAAAAGAATTATTGGAGTACCAACGTTCCTTTTTCAACACTACTCGGAATGAGGCTAGTAAGGATAACGGGGCCATTGTTTTTGGGGACGAAAAAGACGCTGCCAAAACCTATCATTTGGCCGAAATCCTTAAGCGCCATAAAATAAAAGTCCATGAGCTAGCAGCCGATTACTCCTCAAAAGGGAAAAGCTATAAAAAGGGGTATGCCTATGTGGTGCCTAAAAACCAAAAGCACCACCGATTGATTCAGGCTATGTTTGAAAAGCGCACCCAGTTTGAGGACAGTTTGTTCTACGATATCAGTGCTTGGACCTTCCCATTGGCATTTAATCTAGATTATGAGGAAACCACCCTAGCCAAAGCTGGTAATGAAATCACCGAATTAATGATGCCACAAGCAGAGCTCCCAAAAGCGAATGCCTACGCCTATTTGATGGAATGGCATGAATATTATACCCCCAGGGCATTAAACCGTTTCCATGAAGCCGGTATACGTGTAAAAGTAAGCCTGCAACCCTTTAGTTTGGAGGGACAGCAGTATGACTATGGAACCATTATGATTCCCGTCCAAAACCAAAAGCTCGCAAGTACTGAACTCTGGCAGCTTTCACAAAGCATCGCTAAGGAATGTAATGTCACTATTCGCAGTGTTGCTACCGGACTTACCAAAGGGGTTGATTTGGGTAGCCGAAAGTTTGCTACCATTGAACCTCAAAAAATAGCCCTATTGGTGGGAGAGGGAATTAATTCCTATGATGCCGGCGAAATTTGGCATCTTTTCGATACTCGCTACAAAATGCCCATCACAAAATTGGATGTGACGGAAATGGGAAGCATGGACTTATCGAAATACACCGATATCATCGTCCCTGCAAGCTGGGGGAATAGCATGGATAAGCGTATTACGGAAAACCTTAAGGAATGGGTGAAGGATGGGGGCACCCTGATTGCCTTCCGATCGGCAGGTCGTTGGTTGAACGATAACGACCTATTGAAGATGAAATTCAAAACCGAAAAGGACTCGGCCAAAGGAGTGGCTTTCGACCAAAAATCCGACTACAATGGAGCCCAAGTGATAGGAGGTGCCATCTTTGAAGCAAAACTGGATCGTTCCCATCCCATTAACTTTGGCTACAAGAACGACCGTTTAGCGTTATTCAGAAATACAACGCTGTTTGTGGAAGCCGACAAGGATAGTTACAATAATCCCATTCAATATACCAGTGAACCTTTGTTGAGTGGTTATATCTCCTCCAAGAATGCCGAACTTATTAGAAATACGGTTCCCGTAAAGATCGGCCGCTTGGGTAAAGGGCGCGTCATTTACTTCACCGATAATACCAATTTTAGGGCTTTTTGGTACGGCACGAACAAACTTTTGATGAATGCCGTATTCTTCGGGGATGAGATGTAATAAAATTGGATAAGGTTTCATAAGGCTATTGAAAACCCTACCTTTGCCGTTTTTTTAAGCGAAAAAGCATGGTCAAAGCACTTTTACGAAACTTTACTTTTAATCCAAAAGACGACATACTCTCAGGGTTAACCGTAGCACTAGCGCTCGTTCCGGAAGCCGTAGCCTTTGCCTTTGTGGCAGGAATCGATCCATTGGTGGGGCTTTACGGAGCCTTTATGATGGGATTGATCACTTCCCTCTTTGGTGGACGTCCAGGAATGATCAGTGGTGCCACAGGCGCAATGGCCGTGGTGATGGTGCATCTCATTCAAAAAGGAAATGAGGTGGGAATGGCCTTGGAAAACCCTATTGAAAATCTAGGGCTTCAGTGGTTATTCATCACGCTTTTATTTGTGGGTGGTATCCAAATTCTGGCAGGCGTTCTGAAACTGGGAAAGTTTGTACGCCTGATCCCCCACCCGGTTATGTTGGGATTCGTAAATGGTCTGGCCATTGTCATTTTCCTTTCGCAATTGAATCTATTCAAAACCACGGCCAACGGGGTTGAAACATGGCTTTCAGGACCTGCTTTGTGGACGATGCTGGGCTTTATTGCCCTCACCATGGGCATCATGTTTTTGCTGCCAAAGTTCACTAAAAAAATACCCGCGGCACTCACCGCGATTATCGTGGTAGCGTGTATAACCATCTTAGGTAATCTGGATGTAGCTACCGTGGGAAGTTTTATTCGTGAAGGGGGTGGTGAAGGTCTGAAAGGTTCTTTGCCCAGCTTCCAAGTGCAGATATTTCAGTTAACAGATACACTCAAAGACCACTGGCAATTGATCTTTTCGACAGCATTTATCTTGGCAGCAGTGGGTTTGATCGAATCCCTGATGACGCTCAGTTTAGTAGATGAATTGACCGAAACCCGAGGGAGTGGCAACCGCGAGTGTGTCGCCCAAGGAAGTGCTAACATCTTAAACGGACTGTTCGGGGGTATGGGTGGCTGCGCCATGATTGGGCAATCCATTATCAACGTCACCTCTGGAGGTCGTGGTCGCTTGTCTGGACTGGTAGCGGCACTAGCGCTATTAATCTTCATTTTATTTGCCTCTGAACTTATCGAACAAATTCCAATTGCCGCTTTGGTTGGAGTAATGTTCATGGTGGTAATTGGCACCTTTGCCTGGAGTAGCTTTCGAATTCTGCATAAAATCCCCAAGTCGGATGCTATTGTACTAATCGCAGTTTCGGCCATCACCGTTTGGAAAGATTTGGCTATTGCGGTAATCGCTGGTGTGATTATTTCAGCTCTGGTTTTTGCATGGAAGAATGCCACCATGATTCGGGCACGCAAACGCATCAAAGACGACGGCACCAAGGTGTATGAAATTTGGGGGCCTTTATTCTTCGGATCCACCACGGCCTTTCAATCGAAGTTTGATGTTTCGGGAGATCCAGAGAAAGTGGAAATCGATTTTATGGAATCAAGGGTAAGTGATCATTCGGGTGTGGAGGCTTTGGAATCCTTGGCTGAAAAATACAAGACGCTAGGAAAAGAGATCAAATTGATTCATTTAAGTCCGGACTGTAAACAACTACTTTTGAAACGCCACCCTGAGTTTAATGAAATCATCGAAGATGCTATCGATGACCCCAGATACTACGTGGTGACCGATTTGGTGGATGCCGAAGTCTAGTCTATTTGAAGCTGGAAGGGTCTATCTTTAGTTTTTCCAATAAATCGGACGGAATACTGGAACTTTCTGCTCCATAGGAATCCACCAAAAGTCCTTTTTTCCCATCTGTGGTTTCGATTACATAGAGAATCGAGTTGTCGGAAGGGTTGGACATACCCTCAAATCGATAATATTTAACCACCTTCATCTCATCGGCCGTGTAGATTTTCCCATGATGTTTAGATTCCAGTCCATCATCATGAAGATTATAATCTACCGTATACCCATGCGCATTCAAATCTTGAATGGCAATACTCAAGGAAGGATAGGCATTTTTCATCTCAAAGTATTTTCCTTTAAGTTACGATGACAGGGGGTGAAATGCAAACTTTTATCATTTCTTTAGCTGTAACTTTTCCGTACCTTCTCCAACTAATAAGCAAAAAGCGTTATGGCATCTACTCCCTCCAATATGTTGCCCTTGGGAACGGTTGCACCCGACTTCCATTTGATGGATGCGGTCACGGGAAATTTTATGTCCCTAAAAGATGTGAAAGGTGAAAAAGGCACCGTGGTCATGTTTATCTGCAACCACTGCCCCTATGTAAAGCATGTCAATGAGGAAATCGTAAGGGTGGCCCACGACTATCGGGTAACCGGGTTTGGATTTGTGGCAATCAGCAGTAATGACGTGGTGAACTATCCCGAAGATGGGCCTAAGGAAATGTATTTGGTCGCCCAAAGACTGAAATACCCCTTCCCCTACCTTTATGATGCAACCCAAGAAGTGGCAAAAGCCTATGATGCGGCTTGTACGCCCGATTTCTATCTTTTTGACGACAATTTGAAACTGGTCTACCGCGGACAATTGGATCCTTCACGACCGGGAAATGGCATTCCCGTCAACGGACGTGATTTAAGGGAGGCCATGGACAATCTCCTTAGCAATAATCCCCAAAGAAAGGATCAAAAGCCCAGCGTGGGGTGCAATATTAAGTGGAAGTGACGGTTAACGGTTGTGGGTTGTGGGTTGTGGGTTGTGAGTTGACCGATGTCAGGTCGAGCGGAGTCGAGACCTA
>CAZOSF010000052.1:0-17142 GCA_964582415.1 uncultured Alteromonas sp. | reverse complement strand
AAGAATTCTTTTTCAAAAGTAGGTGCCGATCAAATCTGGAATACCATCATTACAAAATACAATGCTTTGCCACTTACGAATGATGTGAATCCAGACCTTACCGATTATGTTACTCAGGAGGCATTGAAAGGAGTATATACCATGATTGCCGTGGAGGAAAAGAACATTCGCACGAAGGTGTCCTCTAGAACCACCAATTTATTGAAACAAGTATTTGCCTTGCAGGACTAGGCGTTTAGAATTGTGGCCATCTCTTGCTGTAATTCCAAGGCTTTGGCTCTGGCCGCTGCCGCGAAATCTGTTTCATTGGACGCATAAATAATTCCGCGGGAAGAGTTAATTAGAAGTCCGACGTTCGAGGTCATTCCATATTTACATACCTCAGATAAACTCCCCCCCTGTGCCCCAACACCCGGTACGAGCAAAAAGGCATCGGGAATCAACTTCCTAATATCTGCCAAGTATTCCGCTTTCGTAGCTCCTACCACATACATCAGGTTTTTGGCATTTTCCCATTGGGTGGAGGTCGCTATTACTTTTTTATAGAGTTCTTGCCCCCCTATTTTCTCTGTTTGAAAATCGAAGGCTCCTTGGTTAGAGGTAAGTGCCAGTAGAATTGTATGTTTATCGGTAAACGTAAGAAAGGGTTCTACGGAATCCTTTCCCATATAAGGGGCAACTGTTACCGAATCGAAACCAAGATCTTCAAAGAAAGCTTTAGCGTACATTTTGGAGGTGTTTCCAATATCCCCTCGTTTAGCATCCGCTATGGTGAAGATTTCCGGGTAGTTTTCATTTAAATACTGAATGGTTTTTTCTAGGGATTTCCATCCCTTCAATCCATAAGCTTCGTAAAAAGCAGTATTGGGTTTGTAGGCTACTACCAAATCATGGGTAGCATCGATAATGGCTTTGTTGAAGCTGAAGATAGGGTCTTCTTCATTAAGTAAATGTGGTGGTATTTTATCTAGGTCGACATCAAGACCGATACATAGAAAGGAATCTTTTTTTCGGATGTTAGCGACTAGATTTTTTGTATTCATAAATATCACGTTAAAAAGGTCTCGCCTCTCGACTCCGCTCGAGATGACAGCTCGACCTGACTCTCTTTTTCTTTTAACCTTCAGCTCACTGATCACCCATCACCGTTCACTGCTCACTTACAACGCTTCCCCTGCCTCTTTAAGTTTTTCAGTATTTCGTACCAAATGTAACTCATCAATGATGCGATCGATATCCCCATCCATGATGTTACTCAAATCATACAAAGTAAGGTTGATTCGGTGATCGGTCACCCTACCTTGAGGGTAATTATAGGTACGAATTTTGGCACTGCGGTCCCCAGAGGAAACCATGCTTTTCCGTTTTTCAGAATCGGCTTCCATCTTTTTCGCCAATTCCAACTCATAAAGTCGCGAACGTAACACTTTAATCGCCTTTTCCAGGTTTTTGTGAGAAGACTTTTGGTCCTGACAGCTTACAATCATACCTGTGGGTTCATGGTGCAATTTGATAGCAGAATAGGTGGTATTCACCGACTGTCCACCAGGCCCTGTGGAAGTAGTACGTTCGATACGCACTTCACTCATATCCAACTCAACGTCAAATTCCTCGGCCTCTGGCAAAACAATAACCGTAGCCGCACTGGTATGCACCCTTCCCTGGGTTTCTGTTTGTGGAACCCGCTGTACACGATGCACCCCGGCTTCATATTTTAAGGTACCATAGACATCTTCTCCGGTAATCTCGAAAATGATCTCCTTATAGCCTCCACTCGTACCTTCATTGTAATCGACAACGCTAACCGTCCAACCTCTTCTTTCACAATATTTGGAGTACATTCTGTAAAGATCACCCGCGAAGATACTTGCTTCATCTCCACCTGTTCCCGCACGGATTTCCATCACGGCATTCTTGGCGTCTTCTGGATCTTTCGGAATGAGCAAGAACTTTATTTCCTCTTCCAGTTTTGGCAATCGCTCTTCTGCCGATTCCAATTCCATCTTGGCCATTTCCACCATTTCCGCATCACTTCCGTCAGCAATGATTTCCTCAGCCTCTTTAATAGTATTGTCTAAGGCGATGTATTCCTCCCGCTTGTCCATTAAAACGCGGAGGTCTTTATATTCCTTATTTAGGGCAATATAACGCTGTTGGTCACTGATAATATCCGGCTGGATAATCAAGTCATTGACCTCATCGAAGCGTTGTTTAATAAATTCTAATTTCTCTAACACCTTACTTCTAAATTATGGGGCGAAAATACGATAATTTACGCATTTCTCATTGCTGTCGAAATGCGTATCTCATTAAAAAGTTACGATGACTCCGATACCCAAAAGTTGTTTCCACTGCACCTTCGCGCCAACATAACCTTGACGTTCGGTACTGTCGGCTGGAGGATCGTTAATTTTAATATCATTGTCATAACGAAGATGAGACCCTAGGGTAGCTTTCACAAAGGAATTCACCTTAAAATCGAAAACCACTTCCCAATCGATATCTACATTACCAAAATCGTTGAGATAATCCGTATAGAGGCTTAGGGCGTGTTTCACTTTGATATTCTCCCAGACATCGGTTTCATAATTGGTCGTCACCAAAATTCCCACTTCTTCCCGTAGGCGTTCTCCAGGTCGAATAATGGTACCATCTTGTGCAATGATAGCAGGGGTAACCCCAAAGGCTCCTTGGTTTGCTAAATCCTCATCCAAAACAAAAGTAGCCTTTACGGTAAGCGGTGACATATACACCGAAAACTTGTCGATATTTTTTCCATACTCTACCCCACCCCCAATAAAGAGGTATCCCGGAGCCATGAATCGGGAAATAGGCGTCGAAGTATCTGGGTAGTTATAACCGTTGGAAAATTGGGTTTTAAAGTTCAATTTGGCTGAATAATACCAATTGGTGATTGAATCGGTGCGGTAACCAAGCGCTGAATTAAGCTCGATAAGGTCTTCCGTTTTACGAAGTTCCTTTACATTTTCCTGTTTGTTCACGCCATATCGTAAAACACCCTTGTTTTTCCATTTTAACATGCCGGACGTATAGTTCAAAGTGGATTCAAAGGCTCCCAATGCAGATATGGAACTGGTACCCCCCGAATTCCAATTCACAAAGGCAATCTCACTAAAATCGACATTCGCCTTGTTCTTTAAAACCCAATTGGATTTTACCACTGGGGGTTTCACCGTATCTGGAGCTACCTTCAGTGTATCTTGAGCAAAAGTTTGAAAAAAGAAAAGTATTGACAGAACAGTCGGCCAGTACCGTAATTTCATGTGCAACTTTTTAAGCGTATTCGAAAATCCCGTACTCGGTTTTTAACGTTAGTTGTTTGACAGTAGAAGCTTCCACACGACCCACAACTTGTGCGTCTACATTGAAAGATTTTGAAATAGCGATGATTTCCTCGGCCAATTCAGGGCGCACATACAATTCCATGCGGTGCCCCATATTAAATACTTGATACATTTCCTTCCAGTCGGTTTTGCTTTCGGCCTGTATAAGCTGGAATAACGGAGGGGTTGGGAAAAGATTGTCTTTTATAATGTGAAGATTATCGATAAAATGGAGGATTTTTGTTTGGGCACCTCCACTACAGTGCACCATTCCGTTTAACTTGGAAGTATCGATCGAATTGAGAATTTTCTTTATTATGGGAGCATAGGTTCTGGTTGGGGAAAGCACCAATTTACCAGCGTCCAACGGACTGCCTTTAACGACATCGGTTAGTTTTCTATTTCCACTATATACCAATTCCTCAGGAACTTCCGGATCGAAGCTTTCAGGATATTTTTCAGCTAGATATTTACCGAACACATCGTGCCTTGCCGAAGTCAATCCATTGCTCCCCATACCTCCATTGTATTCCTTTTCGTATGTAGCCTGACCAAAAGAAGCTAATCCGACGATTACATCTCCTTCTCGAATATTCGCGTTATCGATCACTTCGGAACGTTTCATTCGGGCCGTAACGGTTGAATCTACGATGATGGTTCGCACCAAATCACCCACATCGGCCGTTTCGCCACCGGTGGCATGGATATTTACCCCAAATTCCTTCAGTTCGGCGATGAGCTCTTCTGTTCCGTTAATAATGGCAGAGATCACCTCACCGGGGATATTGTTTTTGTTTCTACCAATGGTAGAAGACAACATAATAGTATCGACTGCCCCCACACACAGCAAATCGTCCACATTCATGATCAAGGCATCCTGAGCGATTCCTTTCCAAACGGAAAGGTCTCCTGTTTCTTTCCAGTACATGTACGCCAAGGAAGATTTTGTACCCGCTCCGTCGGCATGCATAACGAGACAGTGGTCTTCACTTCCAGTAAGGTAATCGGGAACAATTTTACAAAAGGCTTTGGGATACAATCCTTTATCCACATTCTTAATGGCCTTGTGAACATCTTCTTTTGAGGCAGACACGCCTCTCTGGGCATAACGCTTGGAAACATTTTCACTCATGCGGCAAAGGTAAAAAAAGAAAACCTCACAAAAGGTATGTGAGGTTTCCGAAATCGTTTTTAAAGGATATTATTCCCAGTCGGGCATAAAGGCATCGGTAAATAGTAGTTCCCTATTTTCTGTATCATCCAATAGAACTTTGTAAATATTTTTCTGGGATACCCCATCATTTGAAGTATTCATATAAATGATGGATCCTTCATTAGGAGCAAATTTTGCATCCAAATCGTTGGTGCCCATTGGCTTTCCAGTCGGTATTTCTTGTGTTGTATCGGTGGTAATATTGTATATGAAAAGTCGTGAATCCAGTTGGCGATAATTTGCATTTTCAAATCCAGAAACATCCCTCGTATATAAAACACTATTGCCATCGATAGAGTAATCTATCCCACCAAGCGCTCCTTCTTGTCCTTCAATTACGGTTCCCATTTCAAGATCGAATACGGGATCGTACAAGAAAATTCTGGCATTGTACCCGCTAGCGTCATTTGTCTTGATAGCAATAATATTATCAACTTCATTTACATCGACCTCGGTTACGAAGGTACCGATAGGTGCTTCATATACCAATGTGGTACCGGTTCCATTCGCTTCCACAGAATAAAGTCTATTTAAATGGGGATAGTAAATTCGTTGACCATTTAAAAACCATGTAAAATCTACTTCATCCTGTCGAAATCCTGCAACGGGAATACTTGAGGTAATTTGGTTCAATTCGGTACCATCCAAATTCATTGTAAACAAATGAGTTTCAGATCCCACAGTGCGAAGAAATGCCAATTTACCTGCTTGTGCATCCATTCTTGGTCTGTAACTATTGACTTCCGAAGACGTTAGTTGAATTTCATTTTCATTTACTTCACTGTCACTCCCTTCCGAATCAGTACCCGAAAAAATAACATTATTATTTCCAATTTTCCTCACATAGAAAAAGCGATTTAAAGTAGGATCTTTTGTTGCAAAGCTACTGATTACGCTGCTTACCGGATCATTGGTGAGATCGTCGGCCGTAACTTGCCAAAAATAATTTACGCCTAAATCCAATCCAGAAACGGCAAAGGTAGTATCCGAAATTTCTTCAAACAATTGCATTTCATTCGTTGCCCCATTGCGCAACTCTAGTGAATAGACTATTTCATCATCGTCGTTTTGAGAGGAACTCCATACAAAGGTAAGTTGGGTATTTATCTCATTATCGTCATCTTCAGGATAAATCAATACTGGTGTTGCCGGAGGAGGGTTTTGGGAGGCCGTCTCTTCCATTTCAAAAACTATGTTGGTCGTTAAACCATCCTGAACGTTAGCCGGTTCAAATGAGGTAACATAATCGGTTAGTTCCGCTTGAACAGAATATTCTCCGGTTGGAACTTGCAGCAATGTGAATTCACCATCCGAGTTCGTAAAAACGGTGTTAGAACTTGGATTGGTACTTATCTTAACATTGGCCAGGGGCAAATTCGTTCCGAAGGTCACCACGGTTCCCTGAATCGTTCCTCTACCGTTTTCTACGATACCCTCTTCCTGACATCCAACTAGAATGACTAGGATTATGAAAACGGGTACTATAAATGTGAATATCTTTTTCATTGGCCATCAGTATTTGTTGGGGTTGCTTCCTCTAATTCTTCTAAGACTTCGATGGGTACATTTTTTGATTTCTTGTTACCAAAGAAATAGTGTAAGCCCAATCCAAAATTGAGGTAATAGTCATCACGCTTTCCGGTGACTTCCCTATCAATATCATCGTTGAAGAAGTAATCCGCTTGGGCAAATGCCCGAATGGTTAAACGGTTTGAAATTCTTGTATCTAAAGCCACACCCCCTTGCACCTTAAACTGGTTGGGAATTTTATACGAATTATTGTATCGCTCATCTGGATTTAAAGCCCCCCCAATCCCTGCGTACACCACCGGCGAGAAATCATCGTAGGGAAGAATATATCCCTCTAGATTGATATCGGTCGAAATGAATTTTTCAGAATAATTTTCCCCAGCCTCTAGGGTAAAATAGGAGGCGGTTAGATTAAGTCCAAATTTATCACTAAGTCTACGCGTATATCCAAGTCCGACGCCATAACCCAGTGGTTTTTTACTGAAATCACTTTGGAAAAGTGTGGTTTTACCAATTACAGAAATGGAATTACTATTATCCACCTCGTATTGCTTTCTGTTGTAGAGTAACGTAGATTCTTCGAGTTTCTTCTCGTCAAGGTAAGCATTAACAAGTTCCTTCTCAACTTCTTCTCCTTCACCGGAACTCCATAATTGGTCTTGAATTCCCTCGATGATCAATGATTCTACCGCTTTTTCAATGGCATCTTTCATAGCCAATTGAACAGGCTCGTTTTTTGTAATACCCGTTTCCACTTCCAACAATCGTTGGAAATTCACGTATCTGAACAAGCTGGCATCAATGGCCTGGGACAAAATGGTTTTAGAAACATATACGGTCTTTAAAATCTTTCCGTTGGATGTAGAAACTGCTCTCAGGTAAATGGTGAGTCGATCTTGACGGTATTGTGTTGATCCCCCAACACCAAAGTAGCGGGCACCCAATCCTCCTGTCATAATATTGGTATCGTAAGAAATAACCCCTCCTTCCAGAAGAATCCCTGCAAATAATAATGGGGGCAGTAGCGGCTGTGCCTTGTTCTCCCTTTTGGCAAATTCATCTCGGGTGGAACGAATAATGTTTCGTTCATTCAATAGATTGGATAGGTTTTCCCGTTCAATGGGAGTAAACCATTTAGAATCTTCCAAGGCTTTGATCAAAATGGTCGTGGCTCCTTGGCTAACGGCAGTGCTAAAGGTACTTCCGTTCTCCACACTTTTATATTGCCCTGTTTGATCTTTAAAGTTATAAACCCCAACTACTATGGGTTCTTTCGGTGCAGGTAAGTTTTCTAGCACTTTACTTCGTGGGGTTGTTTCGCCTGTACGTGCCTTTTCGGGTTTAACCGGTTGATTAAAATAGGCCCCACATCCTACAAATAACAGGCTAATAAGAATAATTGTTATCGACTTCCACATGTTTGTCTTACTATTTAATTGCCGGGAACAATTATTTGTGTTTCTTCACCGGTGGAAGTATCCAAAATATTGATTACCAATCCTTCCGCAGAATCATATATTTCCAATGACAAGGTACCTATGGTATAAGTTCCTGCCGCTAGTCCATCGCCCAATTGCTGATCAAAAAGGGATCTGGAAAGTTGACTCAATACTTGTCGGTTAACACTCTCGGAAAATTGTTGAAGACTGGATCGATTATCCGTCGCATTGTCGTCTTCAAATGAATTCTGTGCATTAGCAGAGGCCAATAATTGTTGGTAATTAAAAGTGTCGCCTCCGAACATCGGATTGACCGGTTTATAGACCAATTGTTGGGAATGACACATTCCGAAGAATCCTAGCGAGAGTATAATTATCAGAGTTTTCATACAACGAAGCTAATATTTTTTTATGAGATTTCGGTTCTTTTCAAGCCTTTTGAAATACAACTTGGTACGATGAATGGCATATCCTACCATTTGATCGATATAATCGGCCCTTGGATTCACAAAAAATTCAAAGATGATTTCATTGTCTGCCTTTACCAAAATCTTCGTGTTCGACCCAATTGCTAATATCTCCTCTACAGTAATGATCTTCTCACCATTGATCTTCTGGTTGGCATATTCTTGGGAGAAACTTCTGAAGAAGTCTCGTCCTGGCTTGGTTTTGGTGTTTTCTGTTACAATACCTCGAAGCATCTCCACACCATCTTCCCCCCCCCTATTTACATCATCCGATGTTTTTAATTCTTCGATCACCTTTTTCTTTAGAGCAGAGTCATCGGATTGTTCATCATTGAATGCAACCCGATCTTTTCCAACCAATTGATCGTCTTGATTATAAATCAACAAAAGGACAATTAGCTTGTCCTCATCGGTGACATTAATATTGTTACTTGATAATAAGGACTTTTCTTTAGGTTGTAAAACCAAAAAGCCCGATTGGGAATTTTTACTGGTATTTGCACTTCCTAACTGACCCCTGAAGACTGAAAGTTCATAGCGTCCAGAAAATGTACCATCGGTTTTGTTATCGGCAAATGCAGCTATTTCATAAAATTCACCATTGTCCTTAAACTCAATCTTTGCTTCATATTCTGAATTCAAAATTTGAGCAAATAGATCTGTGGCTTGTCCAAATAAAAGACAATAGAATAGTATGAATAGGTTATATTTCATCGATTTAATTGAAGTTTCTAACTTCAATAAATTGATTTTGTCCACTCATAGTGATGATCATCCTTTCAGAGATGGAATTTCCACCATGAAAGATTAGGTTTTGCCCTTCTCCCGATTGTTGTACTTGAAGATTCTGGATATTCGAAAAAGGACTGAAATTTAAAAAGGAGTGATTTTCTCCATATTGGTTTACCACCTGGGTAACTTGGTTGGCTTTGATATCTAGACCAATTGTATTAAAGTTACCGGTTTGATTGAGGACAATGGTAGAAGTCTGAGCAACTACCTGCACCTCACTGAGGTTGTCTGTCCCTACCTGTTGAATGGACACCAAATTGACCTGTGTTGTAGGAATTTGAACCTCTTGAGTACTTAAAAAGTTAATGGCTGAATTTTTCTTTTGAAAATCCTGGTACACGCTTTCGGGCTCCTCATTCATATAGGTTTGTGCACTTACGGAAACACAAATGAACACAAAAGTTATTGCCAGAAAAATTCTTACTATATTCTTCATAATACTTTAAAAATACGAAAAAATTGGTTAAAAATAAGGGCAAGAATAGTATCTCGCCCTTATTGTTTTTATGACATTGTGAAATTAGTTGGATTGATAAACAGAAGATGTGTTTCCATTTCCTACTTGATTAACAATGCTTAGGTGGTTGTTACCGGTTTGATATACACCACTCACGTTTCCATCACCATTCTGAGTAACATAGCTGTCATGCTCGAATCCATACTGCTTCACGTCGCTAAAGTTACCAACTCCATCTTGATCTACATCACTAAAGTTCATGTTTCCAGATTGGAATACACTACTATCGTTCAATAAACCATTTTGGTCTACAATAGATTGGTTGTTGTTACCAAGCTGTGCCACACCAGAAGAATTCCAGTTCCCAGTTTGCATAACATCAGAATCGTTCATGTCACCCACTTGGTTCACAAGAGAGCTGTTGGCGTTTCCATTTTGGTCAACATCGGAATCGTTATCATCACCAGTTTGGAAAACCGCACTACCGTTCCAATTTCCAGTTTGCAAGGTTAAGGCATAGTTGCCGTTCCCATCCTGATCGATCTTACTGTAGTTGTTATCACCGTACTGTCCGGCACCAGCATAGTTGCCATTACCTACTTGGTCGATATCAGAAGTGTTTTCATTCCCCTGCTGCACGTTTTCAGCCAAGTTAGAGTCACCAATTTGGTCAACATCACTGTTGTTGTCATCACCAATTTGATAAATTACAGATTGGTTGAAATCTCCTACCTGATTAACATCAGCGTCGTTAGAATTACCGTCTTGTATGGTAAGTGCATAGTTTGAATCACCTTCTTGATACATCCAAGAGGAGTTTCCATTACCGTATTGGCCAGCACCACCGTAGTTGTCATCACCAATTTGCCAAACATCAGAAACGTTTCCATTTCCAACTTGCTCGTTCTGACCCCAGTTGTTATCACCAGCTTGCCAGATGTAAGAATAGTTGGAATTTCCAGTTTGCCAGATATCGGCATCATTGTTGTCTGATCCATCAGCATCTGGATACTGATCGATATGTCCGTAGTTGTTATTACCGTCCTGATCGATCATAGCATCGTTGTTATCGTTTGGTCCAGCGCCTGTACCAAATCCTTGATGCACATACGATTGGTTATTGTTTCCAACTTGATCTACATCAGAGTTGTTATCATTACCCAATTGGTCTACATCATTGTAGTTGCTATTACCAGTTTGATCT
The DNA here is from genome assembly GCA_964582415.1 of uncultured Alteromonas sp. Taxonomy (GTDB): domain Bacteria; phylum Bacteroidota; class Bacteroidia; order Flavobacteriales; family Flavobacteriaceae; genus CAZOSF01. The sequence goes on along the minus strand of CAZOSF010000052.1, from coordinate 6,696 downwards.
ACATCTGAAGTGTTGTCATTTCCGTATTGGTCTACGTCCGAATCATTGGTCATCCCTATTTGGGTTACCGAAGATCCATTTCCAGAACCAACCTGGTTGACATTACTTGTATTTGCTTGTCCGAAAGCCAATGCTCCAACCATTAGGAACATTGCGCTAAACATTAATTTTTTCATATTGTTGTGAGATTAGAAATAGGGGTGTTGTTGCCCAAGGCTTTATATCACCCCCATTTCTTTAATTTTTTAATTTGTTAATTAGTTGCTTTGGGAAACAGTAGATGTGTTTCCGTTACCTAGTTGATATACAGTGCTCATGTGATTGTTTCCAGCTTGGTTTACAGTACTGCTGTTACCAATACCCATTTGATCAACGTCAGAGTCATTCAAGAAACCATCTTGATATACATAAGAGTAGTTACCATCTCCTGTTTGATCAACGTCGGAAACGTTATCATCATCAATTTGTCCTTGATACACTGTTGAAGAGTTACCATCTCCTGTTTGAGTTACAGAACTCATGTTTCTGTCACCCCACTGATCAACAAAAGAAGTGTTACCGTCACCTACTTGATCAACATCAGAAACGTTGTCTTCTTGCGGTCCTTGGATCACATAACTATCGTTACCATTTCCAATTTGGTCGACGTCAGACCAGTTAGTTTCACCAAACTGAATAACATCTGAAGAGTTGGAATTTCCTCCAGTTTGTGTTACAGTAGACTGGTTACTTGTACCTAACTGACGAACATAACTGTCATGCCCACCGTTAGCACCATTGTATCCTTGACGAACATCAGAACTGTTAGAAGTTCCATCTTGATCAGTGATACTTGTACTTCCGTGACCCCATTGGTCAACATAAGAATAGTTGGTGGTTCCATCTTGTTCCAAAGAAGCAGTGTTGTTATCACCGTCTTGCCAGTTGAAAGAGTAGTTACTCGTTCCGTTTTGGCTTACAGTGGAACTGTTGTCATCAGAAGTGGAAGTATTTCCACCGCCGAATTGATTTAAATCTGAAACGTTAGAGGTCCCAACCTGCGTAATATTCGCAGTGTTGTCATTTCCATAGGAATCAACATCAGAATTATTTGTTAATCCAGTCTGGCTTACTGTAGCCGAGTTCCCATTTCCCTGCTGATCTACGTCAGAGGTGTTGAATTGCGCCATCATTACTGAGGCACACATTAGCGCCGCCGCGCTTAACATTAACTTTCTCATAATTGTAAGGTTTAAATTAATTGAATTCTAGTTAAAAGGAAACCTCATGCCGAAGCATGAGGTTTAAAAAATTATTAGTTGCTTTGATAAACAGTTGAACCGTTTCCGTTTCCAATTTGAGTAACAATACTTGAGTGATTGTTTCCGTATTGGTCTACATCGGAAGTGTTGCTGTCTCCTTGTTGAAGCACAACGCTTCCATTAAGGAAACCTTCTTGCCAAACATCGGAAGTATTGAAATCACCTTCCTGATCGACATCACTATTGTTGTCATCTCCAATTTGAATGGTTACACCCCAGTTTCCATCACCCGTTTGATCGATATCACTTACGTTATCATCTCCTGGAAGATATCCCTGACCTGCTGCACCAATGTTTCCGTTACCTGTTTGAGTAATAGTGGAAAGGTTATTATTTCCAATTTGTAGGTTCTCGATGTAGTTGTTATCACCGGTTTGCAGGTTGGATGAAGTGTTGGCATCACCATTCTGAGATACCCAAGCGTAGTTAAAATCGCCCATTACCTCAATAGCTACCCAGTTGGAATTACCGTACTGGCCTGCTAAAGAAGTGTTGCTGTTACCTACTTGTTGAATACCCCAACCCCAGGAAGTGTTGTAATTGGCGTCGTTGCTGTTACCCACTTGGTCAATCTCTGCATAGTTATTGTTCCCATTTTGAAGGGTACCCGTATCGTTGAAATCACCTAGAGAACTGGTAGTTGACGTGTTTTCATTTCCAAGCTGATAGGTACCGTAATAGCCGGTATTACTATTACCTACTTGTGAAACAGTGGAGGTGTTATCATCTCCTTCTTGACGGGTCAAGTATCCGTTGGTGACACCGTTCTGTGTAACATCACTAGCGTTGTCATCACCAATTTGATCCACATCCGAATAGTTCGCATTTCCGGTTTGTGAAACTGTAGAACCGTTGCCATTACCTTGTTGGTAAACATCGCTAACGTTCGCTTGCCCGAACATTAGGGCTCCACAAAATAGCGCCGCCGCGCTAAACATTAATTTTCTCATAATTGTAAGGTTTAAAAAATTAAAAGGTTAAAAGGTTATTGTTTAAATTATTGTTGGTTTAAATAAAGAACGATATGAAGCTACGCATTTACGCTTCAGAATACATTATATTAATGTATCCCTTTTGTTATTTCTTGGGGATGAGGAGAAAATGGACCATAAATTTACTGGCCATATACCAAGGAATAAGTCGGGTGGGGAGAGTTCTATTTGGGGTGTTACTATCGGACATTGGTTAGGCAACAATATCCATGAACAAATATGGAAAAAAAATATGAAAGGAACAATACGTACTTATACGTAACATAGTGCAAAAGAACATTTTAATAAGTATTTTCCTACAATACTACCCTTCATTTTAGATGAGTTATCAGAAAAGTCCGACAAACTACCCAAAATTTTGGCAAAGATTTAAATGTTAATTTTTTGTTAAAACGAAAACGTTTTCGTTTGTTTAAGCAAAACAAAAAAAGGCTGTACAAAACAGCCTTTTTTAATTGTATATCAGTTACTTAACGGGTAAACAATAACTCTCGATACTTCGGCAATGGCCATAGCTCATCATCGACTAAAAGCTCCAGTTTATCGCAGTGGTAACGAATTACATCGAAATACGGCTTCACCTTTTCGCAATAGGCTTCTGCCAATTTATCTCCGTGGGTAAGCTTGTTGGCCTTCTTACGTTCTTCGATCATTTCGGTAATACCCTTGTTGATCTTTTCGATATGTTCACTGATGCTCTCGATTAAAATCATCTGTTCGCCAGCTACCTTTTTGAATCCGGTACCATAGATCTCTTTCAATCCGCGTACGTTTTCAATCAAGGTATTCTGATAACGAATTGCTGTTGGGATGACATGGTTTCTTGCGATATCTCCCAACACCCTACTCTCGATTTGGATACGCTTAGCATATTCTTCCAATTCGATTTCATAGCGTGCCTCAACTTCTACCTCATTCATGATCTCCAATTCTTTGAAAAGGTCTATGGCTTTCTTGGAAACTTTAGCCTTCAAAGCCTTTGGTGTCGTTTTATTGTTGCTCAAACCACGTTTCTTGGCTTCTTTCTCCCAGGCTTCTCCATACCCGTCCCCTTCAAAGCGAATGCGTTTGGATTCCTTAATATATTCTCTTAGGATATTGAAGATAGCATCATCCTTCTTCATCTTTTTGGATTCGATCAACGCATCTACCTCTTTCTTAAATTCCATCAACTGCTTTGCTACCACCGCATTCAATACGGTCATTGGATTTGCACAGTTGGCGGACGATCCTACCGCACGCAATTCAAATTTGTTTCCGGTAAACGCAAAAGGAGAAGTTCGGTTACGATCGGTGTTGTCCAACAAGATTTCAGGAATCTTACCCACCACGTTCAACTTCAGTTCGGTTTTCTCCTGCGGACTCAATTTACCATCGGTTACTTTTTCCAATTCATCCAATACTTCCGTCAACTGAGAACCGATAAAGGCCGAAATAATCGCAGGAGGGGCTTCATTAGCTCCAAGACGGTGATCATTGCTTGCACTGGCTATGGAAGCACGGATCAGTTCTTCATATTCATTCAACGCCTTAATGGTATTGATAAAGAATGTCAAGAATTGAAGGTTCTTCATCGGTGTACTTCCTGGGCTCAATAAGTTTACCCCGGTATCGGTTGCCAAAGACCAGTTGTTGTGCTTACCACTACCGTTGATTCCAGCAAATGGCTTTTCATGGAACAACACCTTAAAGTTATGTCGGTCGGCTACCTTGTTCATAATGTCCATAATCAAGGAATTATGGTCTACCGCCAAATTCGCTTCTTCGAAAATAGGTGCCAACTCGAACTGGTTCGGCGCTACTTCATTGTGACGGGTCTTCACCGGAATACCCAATAACATACACTCATTTTCCAGATCGCGCATGAAATTCAAAACACGGGTTGGTATCGATCCAAAATAATGGTCGTCTAATTGTTGTCCTTTAGCCGAGGAATGCCCCAAAAGGGTTCTTCCCGACATGGAAAGGTCTGGTCGACAATCGGCCAAGGCTCGATCTACCAAGAAATATTCCTGTTCCCATCCTAAGGTGGCGATCACCTTCCCAACATTTTTGTCAAAATACTTGGCCACAGCAGTAGCTGCCTGATCGATTGTTTGAAGGGAACGCAATAAAGGGGTTTTATAGTCCAAAGCCTCCCCAGTGTAGGCCACGAATACTGTTGGGATACAAAGGGTGGTCCCGTAAATGAATGCCGGAGACGTTGGATCCCAAGCCGTGTAGCCACGAGCTTCAAAGGTGTTACGAATTCCGCCATTCGGGAAACTGGAAGCATCGGGCTCCTGCTGCACCAATTGACCACCACCAAATTTTTCAATAGCCAATCCGCCTTCGATGGGTTCGAAGAAGGCATCATGTTTTTCTGCGGTGGCTCCTGTTAATGGCTGAAACCAGTGGGTGTAGTGGGTAGCTCCTTTGCTGATAGCCCACTCCTTCATTCCAGTGGAAATGTGATCGGCCAAACTGCGGTCGATCTTCGTTCCTTTTTCCATAGCGTCCATCACACTCTTGTATGAGTCCTTGGTAAGGTATTGACGCATGGCATTTTCATTAAACACATTGGCCCCAAATATTTCGGAGCGACGTTCCGGTTCTGTTACGGGTACCGGCTTTCGATTTAAGGTTTCACTGATGGCTTGGAAACGTAAGGTAGACATAGTAATTTGCTTTTATTTTAGAATTACGGCACAAAAATACACTTATTTAAAAAATACCCCCCTTTTTTTTAGGGCAAGTTATCAATACCATAACATTTTATGTTGATAACCCCCAAAAAATAGTTTGTTTAAATAAAAAAATGCCGGTTTTGGTTTTTCAACCCCTAAAAATGGAGTTTTATAAAAAGGCGAAACCTACAAATAGGGCATAGGCAATCACAATGATCAATCCCTTGTAGCGAGAGAAAATCAATTTACGCGGTAAAAAGGCCAAAGGGATAAGAATAAAGGCAAAGCCCAACATCCAGAAAATATCGTTCGTCAACACCAATTTTGATTTGACTTCAATGGGATGAATGACCGCCGTAAGACCTAATACACAGGCGATATTAAAGATGTTGGAACCGATTAGATTTCCCAAAGAAATGGCTTTTTCCTTTTTAAAGGCCGCAATCATGGAGGCTGCAAGTTCGGGTACACTGGTACCCACGGCAATCATCGTAACTGCAATCACCCTTTCACTTATTCCCATATATTGGGCGAGGTCTACCGCACCATCCACCAACAGCTCACTTCCTCCCCAGAGCGCAGCCCCGCCAATCACCAACCAGGTTACGATTTTAAAATTCGACACTTTCGATAAAGTGGTATCAACCCCTTCCTCAGCATCTTCCAAGTGACGATGGTTCCATTTTGCATCGGCTATGAGATAGTAGAGATAGACAACCAACAAAGCAATCAAAACCAATCCCTCCCATTGTGTAAGGATATTACCAGTAGCCAACATCCAGTACAATAGCCCGGAAAGGAACATCATCACCGGCCAATTCAGTTTATAGAAACCCGAATCAATAATGATGGGGCCTATCAAAGCAGTAATTCCCAACACCAAACCGATGTTGGCAATATTACTCCCGATAACATTCCCTAAGGCAATATCTGGAAACCCATCCATGGCGGCATTTAAGCTGACCAAAAGCTCTGGCGCCGAGGTCGCAAGAGACACCACGGTAAGACCAATCACCATTTTGGAAATTTTAAGTCGAAACGACAAGGCAACAGAAGAGCGTACAAGGTACTCCCCTCCCACGACCAATAAGGTTAAGCCCAAAAATATAAAGGGGATGCTCCAAAAACTCATGGTTGCGAAGATACTAATATGTCATAGGGTTTTCCAACCCACTTGTTTTCTTTTTTACACAATATTTAACTAAAAAATAAGTTATTTAACTAATTAAATAGTTGTATAACTAAAAATATAGTTATAAGTTTGACTCATGGAGCGATTAACAAACAAAGAAGAAGAAATCATGCAGGCCCTCTGGAAACTTGAAAAGGGTTTTGTGAAAGAAATCATGGCTTTATTGCCGGGTGAACATCATTACAACACCGTATCCACCATGGTACGCAATTTGGAAGAGAAAGGCTATGTGGGGCATCAGGCATTTGGAAAGACCCATCAGTATCATCCCCTGGTCAGCAAAGAGTCCTATACAAAAAAGTTTATGAGCGCCGCGACCGAGCGCTTTTTCAACAACAGCTATAAAAGCATGGTCTCCTTTTTTGCGAAAGAAGAAAAGATCAGCGCTGAAGAACTACGTGAAATCCTGGAAATCATCGAAAAGAAAAAATGACATGGAATTTTTCAGTTATCTACTAAAATCATCGCTTGTACTTACGGTCTTCCTAGGGGCGTATCATCTGTTACTTCGAAGGGAAACCCTTTTTTCTTGGAACCGGCATTTT
>CAZOSF010000051.1:9067-18167 GCA_964582415.1 uncultured Alteromonas sp. | reverse complement strand
ATTGCCCATCGGAGCAAATAATAATGGATCGTCTGCGTTTTCCAATTTCATCAATTTGGCCGGTGCCATGATTTTGAAATTTTTAAGTGAGGTATCATGCACTTTTTCCAAATGCCGAATTTCCGAAACAGCTTCCTCTGGAATATCCCCTTTAAAAAAACGTGAGTCCAAAAATCGTAAGCGATAGTTCACACAAATTTCTTGAATGTCCTTCAAATGGTAAATACGATCTTTTTCTAAGTGGTCTAGATAAAAACTATTCGGGAGGTTATCGCTATAGAATCCTAATGTGTCTCGTATTTCCTGCCGTTCTTTTTCGTTTTCATCCAAGATTGCACGAACTTCTTCTAATAGCGAGCCCCCTGAAATACGACGATTGCGGGCCCGCTTCAACTTTTCTTCCACATTGGTTTTTTGAAGCATAGCAATTTTTGTTTGGCCTAAAATAATGACTTATCCAATTCGAAGCAATATTTTAACGATTGTAAAATTTAATACCTCTATTGAATTGTTCGAATATACTTTCCTTCATCCGAAGGAGGGATGCTTAAGGGAAATACCATTTAAATTTTGATGGACCTACCTCAGTATGGCACCGAAATCCTTCTCAAAACGCTCTTGTAGCTTCGACATGATCTTGTCGATTTGTTTGTCGGTTAACGTCTTTCGCTCGTCCAATAGCGTAAAACTCAAGGCGTATGACTTCTTCCCTTTTGGAAGATTTTTCCCAATGTAAACATCAAATAAGGAAACTTCCTTGAGTAATTCTTTCTCTGTTTGGAATGCAGCCTGCTGAAGATCAACAAATTGAACACCTTCGTCTACCAAAAGTGCAAAATCACGTTTTACTTTTGGAAACTTCGGAATGGGTGTCATGGTGAAATTTTCGGTTGGGATCATTTCCAGCACCGTATCCCAGAGGAAATCCGCATACAGCACTTCTTCGGATAGGTCGAAAGCTTTACATATCGATTTTTGTACCACCCCAAAATGAACCAATGGTTTTTTACCGTAAATCAAGGTGAGGCCTTCCGAGAATAAAGAGGATTTTACATCTTTTTCAGAACAACCCGATAATCCAAGCCCTTCAAGAATGGATGTAACCACTCCTTTCAGATAAAAGAAACCAACAGGCTCTGAAGGTGCAGTCCAAGAATCCTCCCAGTTCGGACCGGAAAGCAACAGACTTAAATGTTTGATTTCTTCACGGTTATCGGAATACTGATGATACGTCTTACCAAATTCGAAAAATTTTAATGAATTGGCTTTTCGATTTCTGTTGAAGGAAACGGTTTCCAGGCCGCCGAAAAGCATCGACTGGCGCAACACTTCCAAATCCTGACTTAGCGGGTTGAGTATTTTTACGTTGTGCTCTGGCTTCAATTCTTGGGAAAGGGCAACATAAGACGCGTTGGTCAAGGAATTGTTCAACATTTCATTAAAACCGAAAGCAGTAAGTTGATTTCCTACTCTGTTCTGAATGGCATGATCTTCTTTTTTACCCGTACTGGCAATGGAGGCATTTAACTTTGTGGTTGTTGTAATATTGTTATAACCGTACACACGAAGGATTTCCTCTATCACATCGGCCTCTCTTGTTACATCATTTCGATAAGCAGGAATCGTCATTCCAATCCCCGATTCGGTAACATTGTTGATTTTAATGTCCAGAGACATTAAAATGCTTTTGATGGTTTCCCGGGGTATTTCTTCACCGATTAATTGGGTAGCGTTATCAAAATTCAAAACCACTTGGTGGTCTTCAATTCTTTTGGGATAAATATCTTCAATATCACTGCTAACCACGCCTCCAGCAACCTCTTCCAATAAAATACAGGCCACTTTTAAAGCATATTCAGTAATATTTGGATCGATACCTCTTTCAAAACGGAAAGAAGCATCCGTATTCAAACCATGTCGTTTCGCGGTTTTACGAATGCTAACAGGATTGAAATAGGCACTTTCCAAAAAGATGTTGGTGGTTTTCTCCGTAACCCCGCTATCCATACCGCCAAAAACCCCAGCTATACACATAGGTTTTTCAGCATCACAAATCATTAAGTCCTCTTCATGAAGTTCTCTCTCTACGCCATCCAAAGTCATGAATTTTGTCCCCGAAGGTACTGTTTTTACAATAACCTGTTTTCCTTGAATTTTATCGGCATCGAAGGCATGTAAAGGTTGCCCTAGGGAATGGAGAATATAATTGGTGACATCCACCACGTTGTTGATGGGTGACAATCCAATGGCTTTTAAACGGTTTTGCAACCAATTTGGAGATGGGGCCACTTTCAAACCACTGATGGTAACACCACAATAGCGCGGCGCCAAATCGTTGTTTTCAACATTCACCCCAATTTTCAAAGAGCGATTGTCGATATGATAGCTACTTGTTGATGGAGTAATCAATTCCAATGATACTCCTTGTTGAAGAAGTCCAGCCCGCAAATCCCTAGCAACCCCCCAGTGGCTCATGGCATCAGCCCTATTGGGTGTTAATCCGATCTCAAAAACATAATCGTTCTCTACTTCAAATAGCTCAGCAATGGAAGTTCCTACCTTCAATTTTGAATCGAGTACCATGATACCGTCGTGACTATCTCCAAGACCCAGTTCGTCTTCTGCACAAATCATTCCGTGACTATATTCCCCACGAATTTTTCCTTTCTTCATTTCCCATGCATTGCCCTCCTTGTCATACAGGGTGGTTCCGATGGTGGCCACAGGTACCTTCTGGCCTTTATCAACATTAGGAGCTCCACAAACAATTTGCACGGGTGCGTCTTCACCTATATCCACCTTAGTTAATTTCAGGCGGTCAGCATTGGGGTGTTGGACACATTCCAAGACATGTCCAACGACAACTCCTTTCAATCCGCCTTTAACCGATTCAAAGGCTTCAATACCTTCTATTTCCAAACCTAGATCGGTTAATAAAGCTGCTGTTTTCTCTGGAGACCAGTCGATTTTGATGAATTCCTTAAGCCAATTGTATGAAATCTTCATGGTGAATTACTTAACAAAGCGCAAAGATACTATTTCGCTTCTTTTCGATAAAGGTTAAAAACTGAAAATTCTTTGAAGTTGTGGTAGGGAAAAGCCACTTTTGGTTGTTATATAAGTAATCAAGCAAAATAGTTTAGTTTGATTAATTGTTTGGTTGTTTAGTTAGCTGTTGAATATACCTCCGTCCTATGCGGAGGTATGTTTTTTTCAGGCTAGGAGATATAATTCCAAATATTTTTGAAACGGGCCATTTCGGCAAATGCCTTACCAATGGGGGCATTTTCTGGAAGTTTAAGGCCAGGATCTTCTCGAAGCACTTGTTGGGCGTATCCTCGTGCAATTTTTAAAATAGCGCTGTCTTTTACGATATCGGCAATTCTCAGGTTTAAGACTCCGCTTTGCTGGGTACCCATTAGATCGCCAGGGCCCCTTAATTTTAGATCCACCTCGCTAATTTCAAATCCGTCGTTGGTGCGTACCATGGTTTCCAATCGGGTTTTCGCTTCATGGGAGAGTTTGTTGCCCGTCATCAGGATGCAATAACTTTGATCGGCCCCACGTCCCACACGTCCCCGCAGCTGATGTAACTGGGAAAGTCCGAAGCGTTCAGCGCTCTCAATTACCATTACGGAGGCGTTTGGTACGTTAACACCCACCTCAATAACGGTAGTGGCCACCATTATTTGGGTTTCACCTCGGGCAAACCGGTCCATTTCGTAATCTTTGTCCGCAGATTTCATCTTCCCATGAACAATGGAAACCTGATATTGAGGCTGAGGAAACTCCCTAACAATACTTTCGTAACCGTCCATTAGATCCTTATAATCCAAAGCTTCGCTCTCCTGAATGAGGGGGTAGACAATATACACTTGCCGTCCCTTTGCTATTTCGTCTTTTAAGAAACGGAATACCTTAAGGCGATTACTGTCAAAACGATGTACCGTTTTGATGTCTTTTCTGCCAGGGGGAAGCTCATCGATTACGCTTACATCGAGATCTCCGTAAACACTCATCGCCAAGGTTCGGGGGATAGGGGTGGCGGTCATGATAAGGATGTTGGGAGGACGTTCATTTTTGTGCCAAAGTTTACTTCTTTGTTCCACTCCGAAACGATGTTGTTCATCCACAATTGCCAACCCTAAATTTTTGAATTTCACCTTTTCTTCCAATAGGGCGTGCGTACCAATTAGTATCTGAAGTTCGCCATTTTCGAGCTTTTCATGAATTTCTCTTCTATCTGAAGTATTAGTTGAACCAGTGAGTATATAAATACTGATATTCAATAATTTACACCATTCCAATAATCCATTATAGTGCTGGACTGACAAAATTTCAGTCGGAGCCATTAAACAAGCTTGGAAACCGTTGTCAAGCGCTATGAGCATTGACATGAACGCTACTATGGTCTTCCCGGAACCTACATCTCCCTGTAAAAGTCGGTTCATCTGAGCCTCACTACCTAAATCCTTTCGAATTTCTTTGATGACACGCTTCTGTGCGTCTGTCAATTCGAAGGGTAAATGCTCTGAAAAAAAGCGATGAAAATTCGACCCAACTTCTGGGAAGGAATAGCCTTTTATTTTTGATTTATGAAGCAAGTTTTTTCGAATCAATTGGAGTTGAATGAAAAAAAGTTCTTCAAATTTTAGTCGATATTGGGCCTTGGCAAGTAGCTCTTGACTCTTTGGAAAATGAATATTAAAAAGTGCTTCTTTTTTTGGTAGCAACTTCAAAGAATTTAAAATGGGCTCAGAAAGAGTTTCTGAAAATTGTCCTTTCGATTCTACAAATAAGTTTTGAAGTAATCCACCAATCACTCTATTGGTGATATTGCTATTCGTTAACTTTTCTGTGGAAGGATAGATGGGTTGCATGGCCGATCGTAGGCTTTTCTCATGGTCTTCCAGCAATTCCATTTCTGGATGCGGCATCGAATAACTCCCCTTGAATTGATTGACTCGTCCGAAAATCACATAGGGTGTGTTCAATTTTAAATTGCCCTTAATCCATTTATGCCCCCGAAACCACACCAGTTCCATTTCTCCGGTATCGTCTGAAAAGGTCGCTACCAAGCGCTTTCCGCGTTTTTGCTCTATGGTTTTGATATGGACGATTTTCCCAATAATCTGAACCTCACTGTTAGTAGGTTGAAGTTCCCCAATCTTATAATAAGAAGTGCGGTCCAAATACCTGTTAGGGAAAAGATTGATGAGGTCCTGAAGGGTATGAATCCCCAATTCCTTCTTCAGCAAGTCGGCCCTGTTTGGACCCACCCCTTTAAGGTAATCGATTGGAGTTTGGAGAAAATGGGCATTCATACCAACGAAGGTATTAAAACACCAAATGCAAAAAAAGTCGAATTTAAGAATCTAACAATTAATACCTATTTTGGTATTAAAATTGACGATTCCCTTCCATGAAATATTTCTTCACACTGGTTTTTACTTTCGCCTATGCGATCCTCTCTGCCCAGCAGATGGCCGATTTTCTAACCATTGAGGCCCAAATAGAACCCATTGCAGAGGAAGGAAAGGTGGAAGGAAGGTTCAAAGTACAATTTATTTCCCTTAAGGATCAGGATTCTCTTTTTCTTGATGCCAAGGCGATGAAGATAGTGGATGTGGCTCACGAAGGGGTTGCAGTTAGTTCGGACGAGTCCCATATTTGGTTGCACGGGCCCTTCCAAGAAGGTCGGCGCTACACGGCTTTCTTTACGTATGAAGCTTATCCCAAACAGGCTCTTTATTTTACCCACGATCAAATTTGGACCCAAGGGCAAGGGAAGTATACCTCACATTGGCTTCCCAGTTTGGATGTGATGACCGATAAAATAGAATTCGATCTTCATCTAGTTGCTTCCCCAGAAAAAACGGTAATTGCTAATGGTGCATTGGTGGAAAAGGTGGACTATGACAGCAAAAGGATTTGGAAATTCGACATGGAGCATCCCATGTCCAGCTATCTAGTGGCCTTTGCCATCGGCGATTTTCAATCTGTTACGTCCGAGGGCCATTCCGTTCCTCTGGAATATTTCTATAGGCCTCAAGATTCGTTATATGTTGAACCGACCTATCGCTATACCGACAAAATATTGGACTTTTTTGAAGAAGAAATAGGTGTGTCCTTTCCATGGAATTCGTACAAACAAGTACCTATCAAAGGATTTTTATATGCGGGAATGGAGAATACTACGGCCACCTTTTTTTCTCTGGCATTTGTTGTGGATTCCATCGGATTTATCGATAGAAATTATGTGAACGTGAATGCCCATGAAATGGCACACCAGTGGTTTGGTGATATGGTAACGGAAACCGAAAGTCTCCATCATTGGTTGCATGAAGGGTTTGCTACCTATTATGCTCTCTTAGCGGAGCGTTATCTTTTTGGTGAAGAATATTTCTATTGGAAGCTTTATAATACGGCAGAACAATTGCAGTCACAAAGCGATCAAGGGAAAGGGGAGGCCTTGTTGAATCCAAAGGCATCGTCATTAACATACTACGAGAAGGGGGCTTGGGCATTGCATATTTTGAGTGAAACAGTTGGAGAGGAGGCCTTCAAAAGAGGAATAAAATCGTATCTGGAACGTTATGCCTTTCAAAATGTAACTACAGAGGATTTTCTTCAGGAGATGGAAAAAGCCAGCGGCTTGGATTTAGGTAACTGGAAAAGGGACTGGTTGGAGCAATCTGCCTTTAAAGCGGAACAGGCCTATGAATCTTTGCTGAAATCGCCATTTATGAATCGGTACTTTGAAGTCGCAGCGCTTAAGGAAATTCCTTTGGAAGAAAAACGAGAACGACTAATTGAGGCCATTACAAGTAATGATGATTTCATTGGTCAGGAGGCTGTCTATCAATTAGCCGATGAGCCTTTTGAAAAAACAGAGCTTCTCTATCTGTTGGCCTTACAGCAAGAAAACGTATTTGTAAGACAGGCGGTCGCACTTTCAATGGATCGCATTCCAAAGTCATTTCAAAAGGTCTATGAAGGCTTGCTTAAAGATCCTTCCTATGTAACCCAAGAAGCTGCTTTGTACAACTTATGGGTAAATTTTCCGGAAAAACGGCGTGACTATCTGGACCAGATGGGAGAAACACTGGGTTTTCAAGATAGAAATATTCGTCAGTTGCGGTTGGCCTTGTCCCTTTATACCAATACTTACTTAACACCGGAGAAGGCTAAATTTTCCGAGGAACTACAAGGGTATACTGCTCCCGAATACAGTTTTGAAGTTCGGGAAAAGGCTTTCGAATTCCTTCACTCCATGGAATTAACCACCGATACCTTTTTGAAAAATCTAGTGAATGCTTGTACCCATCATTACTGGCGTTTTCGGGACGGTGCCCGGGCCATGTTAGCAGAATATATGAAGCTCGATTCGCAACGGAATCGAATTTTGGGAATGATGGACGGATTCAGTGAGAAGGAAAAGGCGTATCTTAAAAGAGTCTATAAATTGGAATGAGAGCATTGGTGATATCGGGTGGTGGAAGCAAAGGAGCCTTCGGTGGGGGTGTTGCGCAATACCTCATTGAGGAATTGGGCCATCAGTACGATTTGTTCGTAGGTACCTCCACAGGAAGTTTACTCATTCCGCATCTTGCCTTGAACCATATTGAAAAGATCAAATCGGTATATACCTCGGTTACCCAAGCTAGCATCTTCAGTAACCAACCATTCAATGTGAAGCAAGACCGGTGGGGCGGTAAAGAAATCGGAATCAATCACTTCAACGTATTGAGGAATTTTTTAAGACGCAGCAAAACATTTGGGGAAAGTCATAACCTAAGAAAATTGATAAATAGGTCTTTTACAGAAGCCGATTTTCTCGCATTGAAATCGAGTGGAAGGGAAGTGGTCGTCACGGTATCTAATCTATCGTTGGACCAGGTGGAATATAAATCGATCAAGGAGTGCAGTTATGAGGATTTCTGTGATTGGATTTGGATATCCTGCAATTATGTGCCTTTTATGAGTTTGGTTCAAAAGGAAGGGTGTGAATATGCCGATGGAGGCTTCGGAAGTTTGGTCCCTATTGAAGAGGCAATCAATAGAGGTGCTACTGAAGTTGATGTTATTATCCTAGAGACTGAAGTTACTTATTACAACCGACTGCCTTCGAAAAATGTTTTTTCCTTGATAACCAATTTGTATGCATTCATGACCGATCGTATTGAAAAGCAGAATATACGGATTGGGAAATACGTTGCGAATAACAATGATGCGATCCTTAATTTATACTACACGCCCACGGTGCTCACAACAAATTCCTTGGTATTCGACAAGGAAGAAATGGAAAAATGGTGGGAGAGCGGGTATCGCTATGCCAAGCTGAAAAACACTGAAATTAATGAAATTAAGGGCTTGGAAACCTAAAAGAGTTCGTGGACCTCTTTTTTAATGTAGGCCAATGCTTTCTGCGAAGGGGTTATTTCCTCCATGAAATTCCTTAAAAGAAAATCCCGAAGGGCATCGGCATCCTTTGCTTTTTCATGCATGGCGGCTTGCCGAATGATATGAATGGTGGCATTTTTGGCCGCTTGTACCAAATTCCAACATTCTTGACTCACATAGATCTGTTGGGTTACATTATGGTCGAATTCTTGATCGATATTCTTTATAAGCAATTGTTCGTATTCGTCTACGTGATCTGAAAAGGGCTTAACACGAATCAATAATCGATTAGGGTCGATACGCTCCATCAACAAGGTTAGGCGTTCATACGCCTGTAATCGAGAGGGTAGGGTTTTCGCTTGCGCTTCTTTCTGAATCAAATACCGCCTTCTTCCTTCTTCGTTGGCGGTATGGCCTTTGAAGAAATAATACGAAATGATTCCCACAACAATCGCTGGGAGTAAGTAGGCTACATAATTTAAGATGGGTGCAAAATCTTCCATGGTTTGTTGATTTGGTCCTAAGTAAAACGAAATTACGAAGGATTATTGTAATGTCCGCCTAAATAGGGGCAATCCATTAAGGCATGAACCCCTTCAAACGGAACGGGATCCTTCTCATATAGATAGGTTCTGTCCAATTCTCTTGACAAATGGTGGTCATCTACATTTACATCGATATCCTTCATCTGGAACTG
>CAZOSF010000051.1:0-8967 GCA_964582415.1 uncultured Alteromonas sp. | reverse complement strand
CCCATAGAAAACGCCATGGCAGCTTTGGCTGGAAATCCAAGTTTTCCGCTTCCGATAAATACAATGCGATGGGTTAGTCTTTTTCTTTTGAAAACTTTATACAGTTCACTGAATCCATACACCCACGGTAAAGAAACATGATCGGCAAAACTTGGCGGTGCAGCACCAGTTCCTCCCTCGCCACCATCCACCGTAATAAAATCCGGACCTTTCCCATTGGCGGCCATGATATCCGCCAACTCTTCAAACTGTTCAATTTTCCCTATTGCCGCTTTTATTCCAACGGGAAGCCCGGTCTTATCGGCGATGTCTTCGATCAAATCCACCAATTCCTTTACATTTGAAAAAGCCGTATGATAGGGAGGGGAAATGACATCCTTACCCATTTCTACTCCTCGAATATTCGCAATTTCATGGGTTATTTTCTTTCCTGGTAACACACCTCCCTTACCGGGTTTAGCCCCTTGGGAGAGCTTGATTTCAATCGCCCTAATGAATGGATTTTTTTCAACCAGGGCTGTCAATTTCTCCATGGAGAAATTTCCATCGGCATCCCGAACACCGAAATAGGCCGTACCCATTTGGAAAATTACATCACCTCCATTGGAGTGATAGGGGGAAAGCCCTCCTTCACCGGTGTTATGATAGGCATCACAAAGTTTTACACCTTGGTTTAAGGATTCAATGGCTTTCGCAGAAAGAGATCCATAGCTCATGGCAGAAACATTGATAATGGAAGCAGGACGATAGGGTTTTCTTCGCTTGCTGTAAGCGCCCATGACCTTAGCGCAGGGCAGAAAGTATCGATTCTTGGCATTGGGATGATCTGGAGCCATTTTATAGGGAATCATCGCATTATTCACGAATATATGCTGAAAGGTAAAGATGTCGCGATCGGTTCCAAAACCTTCGTAATTGTTTTCCTTTTTGGCCGAGGCATAAATCCATCCACGTTCAATCCTGTTGAAGGGGAGCTCTTCGCGATTGTTAGCCACCAAATACTGGCGTAGTTCCGGACCAATGTGTTCTAATACGTAGCGCAAATGACCAATGATTGGGAAATTATGACTTATGGTATGCTTACGATTGAAAAAGACATCTCGAATGGCAATCAATACCAATGCAATTAAAATCCATCCCCACCAGGGTATTTCCGCAATCCAATCCATCCCTATTGATTCATTTTCAAATAGTCCAGAGCCACTTGTGCCATCGATTTGATGCCCAATAGCATACCGTCATCATCGATTTGGAAATCGGCTGTGTGGTGCGGATATGGAGTAGTATTTCCTGGGGTCATTCCTCCCAGGAAAAAATAAAATCCAGGTACGACTTCTTGGAAATAGGAAAAATCTTCGCCTCCTGTTGTCGCTTTGGTCAGGACGACATTTTCTTCCCCGGCCAATTTTTGAAGCGTTGGCAACATTTGTGCAGTCAGTTCAGGATCGTTGTAAGTAACAATGGTATTGTTCTGCCATTCCACAGTAGCGCTTCCGCCATAGGCTTTGGCAATATCGCTTGCCATTTCAGTCATTCGCTTAATGATCAAGTCGCGCATATCTGGATCTAACGTTCGTACCGTACCAATAAGCTCTGCCGATTCTGGAATAATATTAAAACGGGTTCCTGCCGTAATCTTTCCAACGGTGATTACTGCAGCTTCGTCTACCAATTTAGACTCTCGACTGATGATCGTCTGAAAACCATCGATAATTTTCGCGGAAATCAAGATGGGATCCACTCCGCTCCAAGGAGCAGAGCCATGAGTGCCTTTACCTTTCACATTCACTACAAAGCGCTCTACAGCGGCCATCGTGCCACCTGGCTTGTACTTGATGGTCCCTACGGGAGTGGCGGAATTAATGTGCAATCCGAATATAGCATCTACATCAGGGTTTTTCAAAACACCCTCTTTGATCATTAACTTGGCACCGCCTTCTTCACCCGGTGGTGGACCTTCCTCTGCGGGCTGGAAAATAAATTTCACAGTACCGTGAATCAAATCCTTATGTTTCGAAAGTACTTCTGCTACACCCATCAAGATCGCCGTGTGAGTATCATGTCCACAAGCATGCATTACACCCGTCTCGGTTCCCAAAAATGTAGTACGAACTTCACTTTTGAAGGGAAGGTCGTTTCTTTCAGTAACCGGCAAGCCATCAATGTCGGCACGTAATGCTACCACTTTTCCAGGATGGTCTCCCTTCAGTATACCAACAACACCTGTTATTGCAATACCGGTTTGTACCTCCATTCCAAGCGACTTCAAATGTTTGGCGATTTTCTCGGCCGTTTTATACTCTTGGTTGGAGAGTTCTGGATGCTGATGGAAATCATGCCGCCAGTCGATTACTTTTCCTTCAATAGCTTCGATATCTTTCAAAAGGCTTTTGTCTATTTGTCCGTGGACCATTCCCAAGGAAAGCAAAAAGAATAGGTAAATTGGGTATTTCATTCGATGGATTTTGGTTAAATATACTTTATTTTAAAGAAAATGAAAATGGGAAATTCTGTTTATAACTATTCCCGTCCAGACAGGAAAATTTCCTTGAAAATTCTTTATTTTTCCGTCCCGAAAATTTCTTCAAAAACTACCATTGCAAGCATATTTAGAAGAATTGAACGATGCTCAATTGGCTCCAGTATTACAAAAGGAAGGAGCTATGATTGTGATTGCTGGAGCCGGCTCCGGTAAGACGCGCGTGCTCACCTATCGTATAGCGCATCTTATGGCGCAGGGGGTGGATCCCTTCAACATCTTGGCGCTCACCTTTACCAATAAGGCGGCCCGTGAAATGAAAAACAGGATTGCCCAAATTGTAGGGGCCAGTGAGGCGAAAAACCTTTGGATGGGCACCTTCCATAGCATTTTTGCAAAAATCCTTCGATTTGAAGCAGATAAGTTGGGTTATCCCTCAAACTTCACTATTTACGACACTCAAGACAGTCAGAGCGTAATACGGGCTATCATCAAAGACATGCACCTTGACAAGGACATTTACAAATACAAGCAGGTCTATTCCAGAATATCCTCGTACAAGAATAGTTTGATAACCGTGCGGGCGTATTTCAATAATCCGGAGTTAATGGAGGCCGATGCCATGGCCAAAATGCCACGTCTGGGAGAAATCTATAAAAATTATGTAGAACGTTGTTTTAAAGCAGGGGCGATGGATTTCGATGACCTTTTGCTGAAAACCAATGAGTTGTTGACTCGCTTTCCTGAAGTATTGGCAAAATACCAACAGCGCTTTCAATACATTTTAGTGGATGAGTACCAAGATACCAATCACAGTCAGTACTTGATTGTACGAGCGCTGAGCGATCGGTTTCAAAACATATGTGTGGTTGGGGATGATGCCCAAAGTATCTATGCGTTTCGAGGCGCCAACATCAACAATATCCTGAATTTCCAAAAAGATTATGACGATGTTCGGGTGTATCGATTGGAGCAGAATTACCGTTCTACCAAAAACATCGTGAATGCTGCCAACAGCATCATAGAAAAAAACCACAACCGCTTGGAAAAAGTGGTTTGGACCGCCAATGAAGAAGGCGCCAAGATTAAGGTGAACAGAACCATGACCGATGGGGATGAAGGTCGCTTTGTGGCCAGTTCCGTCTTCGAGAACATGATGAATCATCAATTGAAATATGATGATTTCGCGGTCTTGTATCGCACCAATGCACAATCCCGGGCCATTGAGGATGCATTGCGAAAAAAAGACATTCCATATAGAATCTATGGAGGATTGAGTTTTTACCAACGAAAAGAAATAAAGGATGTCATAGCCTATTTGCGGCTTATTCTCAATCCGAAGGATGAGGAGGCTTTAAAAAGGGTTATTAACTATCCAGCCCGTGGTATTGGAGATACCACTATCGACCGACTCACCGTTGCGGCCAATGAGTTAAACACTTCGGTTTTCGATTTGATGGAACGTGTCGAAACGTTGGATCTCAAGATTAATCGTGGTACCAAAACCAAGCTGAGTGACTTTGTAACGATGATCAAAAGCTTCCAGGTGTTGAATCAGACCTACAATGCTTTCGAAATCACAGAGCATGTTACTAAAAAGACCGGTTTACTAACCGAATTAAAAAAGGATGGAACTCCGGAAGGTATAGCGCGTATTGAAAATTTGGAGGAGCTATTGAACGGTATTCGTGATTTCGTTGAAGGACAACGTGAATTGGCAGATACAACGGGGTCTTTGACAGAATTCTTGGAAGATGTAGCCTTGGCAACCGACTTAGATAACGATAAAGGAGATGCCAATAAGGTTTCCCTTATGACGGTGCACTTGGCGAAAGGTTTGGAGTTTCCCTATGTATATATCGTAGGAATGGAAGAAGATCTTTTTCCGAGTGCCATGAGCATGAATACACGAGCCGAATTGGAAGAAGAACGCAGACTCTTTTACGTTGCCTTGACCCGCGCCGAGAAGCAAGCATTCCTAACCTATACCCAGAGCCGCTACCGATGGGGAAAACTTATTGATGCAGAACCGAGTCGGTTTATCGAGGAAATAGAAGCAGAATTTTTAGAATATCTTACGCCGATTACCGAAAATCGCTACAAGCCATTAATCGATTCCGATATTTTTGGGGAAATTGATAAAAGTAAATTGCGATTAAAAAAGCCAACGGCAGGGAAGCCTCCAAAGGGGCCATCAGAAGATCAGTTTAGAAAACTACGGAAGCTGAAACCCGTAAGCAGTGATAGCCCTAAAGATTTCGATCCCTCCGAGGCGAATCTTTCAGAAGGAACCCTAGTAGAGCATATGCGTTTCGGAAAGGGGAGAATTGTAAAAATTGAAGGCACTGGGGCAGACACCAAAGCAGAAATAATCTTTGAGAATGGTGGTCTCAAAAAGCTGCTGCTTCGTTTTGCCAAGTTGAATATCATTGAAAATTAGGCATTATGTTATCTGTTTCAAAATTGGTCGTAATGCTGCTATCCATTTTCAGCATTCTTCTTTTAACCCTTACCTTCTTTATTCCAGAAGAGTCGGAGGTAAGCAGGTTGCTTTCGATTTTCGACTATATGCTGTGTGTGGTATTTCTGTATGATTTTTTCGATCAGTTTTTTAAAGCAGAAAACAAATGGAGGTATTTTTACAAATATGGTTGGTTGGATTTATTGTCTTCTATTCCATTGGTGGCACAATTCCGTTATGTTCGGGTATTTCGCATTTTTCGAATCTTGCGAATCATCAAGTCGGTGAAACTCTTGGTTTCATTCATTAAAGATAATAAAGCGATGTCCCTCTACGGGTTTGTGATTTTCAGCGCTTGTATGATTTTAATTATCTGTACGACGGCGGTCTTGTATGTAGAACAAGGAGTTGGGAATATCAATACAGCCGAAGATGCTTTATGGTGGAGTTTCATTACAATTACTACCGTTGGTTACGGTGATTTGTATCCTGTAACGAATATTGGCCGACTCATCACAGTGTTTTTAATTGTATCTGGAGTGGCCTCTTTTGGTGCTTTAATTTCGTATATTGAACATAGAACCTCGGTGCTAAGAAACAAGCATGGCCAAACTAATTAGAATTTACGAAGAAAACCCGAATCCGAAAGCAATCGATGAGGTTGTGAAGGTGCTTCGCAATGGCGGATTGATAATTTATCCGAGCGACACGGTATATGCTTTGGGATGTGATATAATGAACAAACACGCACTGGAGCGAGTGGCTTTAATAAAAGGAGTAAAACTGGATCAAGCCAATTTCTCCTTCGTTTGTGAAGATCTTAGTAATCTCAGTGACTATGTTCGACAGATAGATAACACGACATTCAAGATGTTGAAACGGGCGCTACCTGGACCTTACACTTTCATATTACCCGGTAACAACAATTTGCCATCTTCCTTCAAGAAGAAAAAAGAGGTGGGTATTCGTGTTCCCAACAACAATATTCCGAGGGCAATTGTTCAAGCCCTTGGAAACCCAATTATCTCTACTTCCATTAAGGATGAAGATGAGGTAATTGAATACACCACCGATCCGGAATTAATTTTCGAAAAATGGTCCCCTTTGGTGGATATGGTAATTGATGGGGGTTACGGCGGAAATATTCCTTCCACAGTGATCGATCTTACCGGTGATGAACCTATCGTAGTTCGTGAAGGTAAGGGGAGTGTAGAAATTTAACGGAAACAAAAAACCCAGCGATCAAGCTGGGTTTTTCAATTTATTTCAGTTATGGATTAATTTCCTTCTTCACTGAGATTTTCCAATTCATCTTCGATCATTTGATAGAATTGATCGATTTTAGGAATCACATAGATTTTTGTTCTACGGTTGATTTGACGATTTTCAGGAGTGTCGTTTGCAACTATAGGAGCGAATTCTCCACGACCCGCAGCCATCATTCTGCCGGGAGCGATTCCATGCTCTTCCAAAATTCTCACGATGGAAGTAGAACGCTTCACGCTTAAATCCCAGTTATCCAAAAGCACCCCTTTTTGGTAAGGCACATTGTCTGTGTGGCTTTCGATAAGCGCTTCGAAATCTGGCTTACTTTTAATTACCGTAGCCACTTTATCTAGAATTTCTCTAGCACGGGAGGTTACTTCGTAGCTACCACTCTTGAATAACATCTTGTCTGATAAAGAAATAAACACTACTCCTTTTTCAACATTTACTTCGATGTCTGGATCATTCAATCCCACTTCACGTTTCAAGCTGGTTACCAAAGCAAGGGTAACACTGTCTTTCTTGTTCAAGGCATCTTGAAGGCGGTTGATTTTCAAATCCTTTTCTTTAAGACTTTCCAAAGATTTTTCAAGGTTGGTAGCTCCTTGTTTTGTCAAAATGGTAAGTTCTTTGGAACTCTGAATAAGGTCTTCCTTGTCACGACGCAATTCGGCAATACGCTCTTCTAGAGAGGTGATACGAGCATTGGCTGCCGCTTTATCGGCTTCACATGCATTTAGTTTTACGGTGCAAGTATTGAGAAGATCTTGTGTCTTTTTCTGTTTTGCTTCCAGTTCAGCGTATTTCTTTTTGGATACGCAGGAAGCAAAAACAAGACTGATAGAAAGTAATAAAAGAAGGTACTTTTTCATAATTGTTTGTACGTTTATTGGTTGTTCAAAATTAACAATTAGCCTAGGTATGCTAAAGGACTTAACATTAATTTAAGTAAAGATTATCAAAGTCTGTTAAAGGTACGAATTTTTCGGATGAAGTACATCCAGACAATCGATTCTACCTTCCAATATTTCAAAGACGTAGCTACTGCGTTCCGCTTTTTTATATATTTTCCAAAATGCCAGTAAAATGAGAAATGGGCCCTTACTATTGCCAATACATGATGGGGTTTACCTAGTGCTAGGAACTGAATCGCCGCTAGGGCATCTAAAAGCATGCGTTTAAAGAGCAACCAATAGGTATGGCTTCCTTTGGCATTTTTTAGAAGAATTAGTAGGGTGTTTCTAAAATTATAAAAGGTTTTCCTTGGGTTTAAGGCCGCCAATGTTCCAGCTCCGAGGTGAAATACCTTGGATTGTGGGATGTATCTAATAGTTCCTCCCTTAGCCTGAAGGCGCCAACAAAGGTCGATTTCCTCCTGATGGGCGAATAGGTCTTCATCGAATCCGTCCGCATCTCTGAATGCTGAAGATCGTACCACCAATGAAGCTCCTGTTGCCCAAAAAATGGTACAAGTGTCGTCGTATTGCCCTAGATCTTTCTCAAGAGTGTCGAACAGTCGTCCTCGACAAAAAGGATACCCCAAGCGGTCGATGAATCCCCCTGCAGCCCCGGCGTATTCAAAGAATTCTGGCTTTTTATAATCTAAAATTTTTGGCTGTGCAGCAACCAAGGTGGCATCTTTTTGAAATGCTTCTAAAAAGGGTGTTAACCAATTTTCCGTGACAGCGACATCGTTGTTCAACAATACGAACAAATCTTCTTCCAAACCTCCCAATGCATCGTTATATCCCTTGGCATAGCCTCCGTTTTCTTTATTTTGAATAATCGCTACTGTAGGATAGTTTTCTAGTAGAAACTTAACACTGTCGTCGGTTGAAGCATTATCCGCAACATAGATGGTTGCTTGTTGAGAATGTGTTACCACGGAGGGCAAGAATTCCTCTAAAAGCTTTATGCCGTTCCAGTTTAGGATGACTACTGCGATTTTCACCTTCGCAAGTTATCAATTTATTTCAATGGAAGCGCTTACTTTATTGCAGAAGCTGAACGCAACCCTTACCTTTGTCATTCGTCTAGAGATTGCTTACTATTGCATTCATCATAACTATAGCATATGCCAGGATTTGAAGTTTTTGGAGAAGAAGAAAGAAAAGAAGTAAACGAGGTATTGGAAAGCGGTATCCTAATGCGTTATGGCTTCGATGGCCTACGAAATGGCCATTGGAAAGCCAAGGAGTTCGAACAGGCTTTCGCAAAACGAATGGATTCGAAATATTGCCAATTGGTTTCCAGTGGCACGTCTGCCTTGACCGTCGCACTAGCAAGTGCAGGGATAGGGGCAGGGGATGAGGTAATCATGCCTACCTTCACGTTCGTTGCGAGCTTCGAATCTATCATGATGTTAGGAGCCGTTCCGGTTTTAGTAGATATCGACGACACCCTTACTCTAGATCCTAGGGCCGTAGAGGCGGCTATCACACCTCGAACCAAATGCGTGATGCCTGTACACATGTGTGGTTCTATGGCCGATTTGAAGGCTTTGAAAGCTGTTTGCAAAAAACACGACTTGATTCTATTG
Organism: uncultured Alteromonas sp.; assembly: GCA_964582415.1. GTDB lineage: Bacteria > Bacteroidota > Bacteroidia > Flavobacteriales > Flavobacteriaceae > CAZOSF01. The sequence goes on along the minus strand of CAZOSF010000051.1, from coordinate 222 downwards.
GAAGATGCCTGTCAGGCTTTAGGAGGCACCTACGAAGGAAAAGCATTAGGTAGTCACGGAGATTTAGGATGTTTCTCATTCGATTTTGTAAAAACCATCACCTGCGGTGAAGGTGGGGCTATCCTGACCAATAATGAAGCTTTTGCCATTAATGCAGATCAATACCAAGATCACGGGCATGACCATATTGGAAACGACAGGGGAGCAGAAACCCACCCACAT
>CAZOSF010000050.1:16650-18246 GCA_964582415.1 uncultured Alteromonas sp. | reverse complement strand
CCAATAAAATCTACATTTTCCAACGTCCTCCTTCAGGATTGAAACCTGTAGCCGGGATTGCCACCGTTGAAGAAGGGAATATGGTATCCCACGTTCAATTGTTGGCAAGAAACTTGGGGATCCCAAATGCTGCTATGGGGCCGAGTGATCTCCAAGCAATGAAGAAATTCAATGGAAAAAAAGTCTTTTATGCGGTATCCAATAAAGGAACGGTTATCTTAAAATTGGCCGATGATATGTCGGCCGAAGAAAAAGCCCTTTTCTCTGAAGAGAAAGATACCAAAGCTGAAAAGCGCAGTAACGAAAAAATCGCCGTTCCGATTGACAAATTGCGATTGGATTTAAATCGCGTCCTTAATATGCGGGAAGTAGATGCTTCATCCTCCGGTAATCTTTGTGGACCGAAAGCGGCTAATTTGGGGCAATTGAAAAAGATATTCCCAGATCACGTTGTGGAAGGCTTGGTGATCCCATTTGGTATCTTCCGCGATCACATGAATATGCCGATGCCGGATAAAGGCACGAGCTATTGGGGCTTCTTAACCGATATGTTTAAAGAGGCAGATTCCATGCGTGCTCAGGGTACTTCAGAAGATAAGGTAGAAGCTTTTCAATTGGCGAAGTTGGAAGAATTGCGCAAGGCGATCATGAAAATGCCATTGAAGGAGGAATTCAAGAAACAAATGAAGGATGGATATAAAGAAGCCTACAACCAGCCTTTTGGAAAGATTCCTGTTTTCTTGCGTAGTGATACGAACATGGAAGACTTAAAAGAATTTACTGGAGCAGGATTGAACCTTACCCTGTTCAATGTTGCTGGAGAAGAAAATATCTGGAACGGCATTAAAGAAGTTTGGGCATCTCCTTACACGGAAAGAAGCTTCAAATGGAGACAAAAATACTTGTCCAATCCAGAAAATGTATTCCCCTCTATTTTGGTAATTCCTGGTGTGAATGTAGATTTCAGTGGAGTGATGATTACCAAAGGGATTCGCTCGGGTATCGACAATGACCTAACCGTAGCCTTCAGTCATGGCGCCGGAGGAGCTGTTGATGGGCAAGTTGCCGAAACTTATTTATTACGAATGGATGAAACCTACGAACTAATTGCTCCTGCAAGAGAGGCTAAGTATAATTATTTGCCAGCAACTGGTGGGGTAGAAAAGCATGAAACCACTTTTGATAAGCGTATATTGACTCAGAAAGACATCACTGCCATCTGTAAATTGGCCGAAGAAATTCGTGATCGTATGCCGAAGGCTTGGGATTCCAGCTATAATGGAGCCTATGATGTGGAGCTCGGATTCAAGGATGGGAAAATTTGGTTATTCCAAATCCGTCCTTTTGTGGAAAACAAAAAGGCTCTTAGCTCGGATTACCTAGAGAGTATCACACCAAAAACGAACAAAAAACAAAACATACCACTAAATACCCAACTGTAATGAAACGATTCTTTTTTCTTTTAGCCATTGTTGGCTCGTTATTCGCCTTTACGGCAAGCACACTCTATCCGATCGATGGATATAACTATTCAGGCATCAAACGTCTAGTATACTGGCAGATGGTGAAGAGCGGTGAAATAAAAACATCGAAAAG
>CAZOSF010000050.1:0-16550 GCA_964582415.1 uncultured Alteromonas sp. | reverse complement strand
TTCTTCACCCAGCTCGCTAAAATCTACCCAAATTCTTATGAGAAAAGATTGGAGCTTATGCGTACCAAAAGGGTAAAATCCGGACAATGGGGTGTTGGCGATCACCATACCATTCCGGTATTTGATATGGAAACCAAAAAAATGGTAAAACGCCAAGTTATTGCGAGTGATGAGTTCTCATTATTCGAATGGGTAGATCATATGGTATCTGTTAGTAACAACGGTGCTGCGAGTACTGTATGGCGAGAAGCCCTTCTTATGGCTGGTTTAGGAGACAAGTACCCAACAGCAACCGACGAAGAAAGAGAGGCCTTCCTAAAAGAAACTCCCAAAAAGGAACTAGCCACCCTTGCACATGATGTGGTAAATCAACCCCTTAGGGATATGGGAATTACCGAAGAGGAATGGAAACTTGGTAGTTTCTTTACCCACACTGCGAAATCACTTTGCCCTGTGGTTGGTGGAAGTAAGGGAACCAGTCATGGACTTATGAAATGGGTCATTAACCTGGAGCAAGGGAAGATTGTGGATAAGCAATCCAGCTTGGAGATGAAACGCATCATTTTTATGACCGACCGTCGTATCCGTTATGCCGCTTCCCCAGAACTTAAGGATGCTGCAGTCTACTTTAAGTCTGGAAGTCTTTACAAGTGTGACCACAGTAAAGGTGCTGGATGTGGAAAGTACAAAGGGAATGTGAACAATTACATGAATTCTGTTGCTATTGTAGAGCATCCAGATAACACAAAATATGTAGTAGTTTTAATGAGTAATGTTTTATTAAAGAATTCTGCTTACGATCACTTGAGTTTGGCAAGTAACATCGACAAAATCATTCACGCCGAAGGAGAAAACTAACTGTAGATCGTTTTCAAAATATGCTGAGCCCGATTTTGAATTTTTGGATGGGAATCACGGGAAGCCCTCTCTACCAAAAATTTAAATTTCGGGCTTTTTGATTGCTCAATCAAATAGAGAACGGCCATCTTAAGTCTAGAATCCTTGCGCTCCATAAGTAAGTTATAGCATTCTACCTCACTGTAAATTTTTAAGTTTAATTTCTTAAGCTTTTGTTCATTTAGGGTAGACACCGGCATAGATTCGGCTACAGGAATGAGTTGTCTTTTTAGGGTATTGTTTAGAATATTATCGAGAAACTCAATTGCATTTATCCTTTGCTCTTCTTCCCCATAAACAATTGATTGGAAAATAGGGTCAATATCACCGGGCGGATATTTCACTCCTACCAACTTAAAAATTCGATTCAATTGTCTATCGATTCGATGCTCTAGTACATTCATTAGGCCATTTCTCGCCTCCGTCAGTTCTGGGTTCTCTTCTTTTCTTTTGTTCCTATGTTGTAAAACAATATGGGAATGAATCACCGAAAGGGTTGTTTGATAAATCTGACATTCTGTGAGTACCCTATCTATGACCAATTTGTCATCGACTTCCAAGTGGTTTTCCGACCATTTTAGTCGTTTGAGTGCCTCGATAGCTTCTATCTCTACCATATGCTCTGAATCAATCAACCGCAGTAACGCTCTCATCGCCTTGGGTGATTCAAATTTCTCAAAAACAGCAATGGCATGCATACCAGCTTCTGGAGACACCTTTTCATCATGCACTAGATGATACAATACATCAATAACAGGTTCTCCATAATGATATAAGGCCTCAATAACCTCCTGTCGTGTCTCTTTATGCACTATATGATGAAGCAATTGTTCCACAAAATGAAAATCCAAGGTCCTAGAAGCAGCTTTTATCGCAGACTTCTGTATTTCTAGGTCCTTGGACTCCATGTGGGTTCTTATAAAGGGATAAAACTTTTCCAATCTAGAATAACCAATAGCTTGTAATACAGCATCCAATCGCTCTTCACGTAGCCGATTGTCTTCAATATGTGCTATTCCATCCATTGCATATTTAATGCTGTTCACGATTTCCTCATTTCTGAACATACTATGCCTGTGCCGATATTCCTCTGCCAACATGATTAGTGCGGCATTTGAAATTGTATGATCCTCGCTGTTCAAATACTTTTCCAATAAAACATGCGGATCCCCGGGGTAGTATTTGGCCAAATAGTGGAAAGCCTCGGTGGTAACTTCTTGATTACTATCCAGAATGAGCAATTCCATTTCTTTCGATAGATTCTCCGTTTTTAAATCATATAAGTTCTTGATAGCCAATATTCTTACCTCAGGAGATATATGCATTAGAAGCTCCTTTATAGGGTAAAATAGACGTTCATCCTGAACTTCTTTTGTCCTATGAAGCATATGAATAATTTGACCTTCCGATCCTTCTGCAAACACTTTTTTTACTGTTTCCAAAATGGAGGTGATTGGAAGTTCTTTTTTATGGTGCTGCTGGTTTTTATTATCGTGCGAAGCCGTTAGCAATTCCTTAAAGGCGAAAATGTATTCCTTTCGTAACAGAACAACATAGAAAACCCATACCAATATCAAGACAATGACCAAGAAGCTAATTAGAGTTGAAGAAACATGGAACCCATGAATAAATAGATAGAGCGTGATCCCAGCTACCCCCGTCGCAATGGAATCTACCACCACATCGATAAAGGTTTTTGTTCGCTTTTTAATCTCTATCGGAATGGGGATGGAAAGCAATTCGGTGGAAGCTTTATTCACCGATTGTTTTAAACTTCCTTCCGTTAATTTGATGGCTACGACCACCCATAATTCGGGAATTAGCAGCAATAGAATCGATCCCAGTAAGATACCCAGAGGTAACCACAAGAGAGACTTCCCTACGCCAAATGTACCCACAATACGCGGGGTTAAAAAGAGTTGAATAACAAGTGAAACAACACTCAGTGTGGAAAACCAAAAACCAAAGAAAGAGGCCAGATCATCTTTATTGGGAATTAATCTTGCCGCATAATCACTGTATTGATAGTCGACCAATTTTGCTACAAGGACACTTATCCCCACTACGATGGCTATGTGAGAAAGCAATTTCGATTTCCGTATTAATTTGAAGGGAGATTTTTCCTTGGGCCCATGCCGTTTGGAAACCTGAAAGGTATTTAGTCTCGGCACCTCCATTTTCCAAACATGTTTCGTAATCGGAATACAAAATACTAGAAGGCCAGCCGCTACAAAGAGCAACCCTTCCGCACTCAATAATTTTGCAAGAATGGAGGTTAAATAGCCCCCGAAAATCCCCCCCGTTATGGCTCCAGCACCAATAAAACCGAAGACTCGTTTTGCTTCTCGAATGTTATAGACAAGGTTGGCTAGAATCCAAAATTGAGAGGCGGTAAGCAAACCAAAAATGGCTACCCATACATAGGGTATATACAGAAAAAATCCTCTCGCAAAATTTAATTGGAAGGCCAATCCAAAAAACACCAAACTGGCGATGGAAAACACAAAGGTCATAGTGATGACCTTGATAAGTGTAAAACGTTCTAGTGCCCAATTATAGGAATAGGAACCCAACAATGCCATAATAGCGGTAAGGATATAACCCAAAGGTAAGGCGTCGGAAGTAAGCTCACTTAAAAACAAGGAGTTGATGGTAGGCTTAACGATGAGCAATGTGGTAATGATCAAAAAGATATTTAACTGAAGTAGCAATGTTTTCTTCAATTCATGCTCCTTTAGGTCAAAAGCCTTTAAAATATATGTCTTTACCGTTTCGATGCCTCCCTTATTTAATCTCGAATTTAAGAAATAAAAAAAGGAGAACACGTCTCCTTTTTCAAAATCTTTATAAAATATCAAGAATTAATTTGCTGCAAACAAATGGTTTTTTTGAAGCACTTTTTCTGCGGGTTTTACTAAATCCCGAATAATTTGTTCTCCGTTTGGATCATCTACCAAAGCCACTAGAATGAACCGGTGATCTGGATCATCGCCCCACACCAAAACCGAATCTGCATGGTAGGTTTTCCATGAACCTGACTTACGATATAGTTTTGCTTCGGGTGCTGTTTTCTCCAAGGTATTGACAAATTTATGGTGCAGTTCCGGATCGGTCATATAGTCTAGCATTTGTTTGGAACGCTCTTCATTTACCAATTTACCATGAGCCAACATATAGTAATACTTACATACCTCATCTACCGAAGCGGCATGACTTAAATTCTTAAGAGGTTCTCTATTGGTATCGCCTCCCTTCCCATAGCGTTTACCAACCCATAGACCACCACCATCCTTTTTACTGTAAAATTTATACTTAGGATGGGTCATTACTTTTTCAATACGCTCATATCCAACGAGGTCGATTAACCTACTAGACGCAGCATTGTCGGAACGTGCAATCATCAATCGCATGTCTTTTCGAATCGCCTCCGTCTCCTCTATTTCACCATTATCGATTGCTTCCATTACTGTAAGCAAAACCGCTATTTTAGGCAAACTGGCAGCATACATCATATGGTTTCCATTCAGACTGGCGTATTTGGCATTTTTGGGATCGCTTAAATCAACGATTCCCACTGCCATTTTTTTCGATTGAATCAATTTCTTCCATCGGGGATTCGCCATAATCTCCTTCTCCAGGTCTTTTTGCAGACTGGAGCTGGTTAGGTTCTTAAAATTTGCATACTTGGAAGTGGTCGCTTTTAGGGGCAAAAGTTGTTGTGCAACTCCCTCGGAAAGACTGGCCAAGAGCATAAAAGAAAATGCGATTATTATTCTCATCACACGCACAAAAATTTAAAACATAGCAAAAGTACGTAAACTACTGCTTCCCAATTGTTAAAGGATTGCCTAATTTACAATAAAATACTGCCAAAATATATGAGGTTGGAAAAATTTCTTTCAAACCTTTCGAACATCCATAATTTACTAGATTATTAATTGTCATATCCTCGGTAACTGATAAAAATCATTTTAATAAAATAGCCCTAATCCTACTTTTGAGCCACGAAACCACTTCTCCATGTCGGCCGAGCTGATTCAAAAATACAATGTTCCCGGACCTCGCTATACGAGTTATCCAACGGTTCCTTATTGGAATACTGATAGCTTTTCTACCGAGATTTATATAGAACGTTTACAGGAGCAGTTTCGTACGTCCGACAAATCAAAAGGAATTAGTGTTTACATACATCTCCCATTTTGCGAGAGTATGTGTACATTTTGTGGTTGCACCAAAAGGATCACGAAAAATCATGAGGTGGAACTACCCTACATAAAGGCATTACTAAAAGAATTAGATCTTTATATAGAATTGTTGGGAGAGCAACCCATACTTCAGGAGTTGCATTTAGGAGGTGGTACGCCTACTTTTTTTAGTCCCGAACATCTTGCAAAACTCATAGAAGGTCTGTTTGAAAGAGTACAGAAGCATTCAGAACTGGTGATGAGCTTTGAGGGGCACCCTAATAATACCACCAAAGAGCACTTGGCCCTATTGGCGTCATTTGGTTTTACGAAAGTAAGTTTCGGAGTTCAGGATTATAATGAAAACGTTCAAAGGGCGATTCATCGAATCCAACCTTTTGAAAACGTAAAACGAGTCACCGAATGGGCACGAGAATTGGGCTATACTTCCGTGGGGCATGACCTTGTCTTTGGTCTCCCCTTTCAAAGATTGGAAGACGTGGCCGCAACAATTCGTTTGACCAATGAACTTCGTCCCGACCGAATCGCTTTTTACAGCTATGCCCATGTTCCATGGATTAAGGGAAACGGACAAAGAGGTTATAATGAATCAAATTTACCTTCTCCCAATGAAAAGAGAGCATTGTATGAAGTTGGCAAGTTATTACTGGAGGAGGTAGGTTATCAAGAAATAGGCATGGACCATTTCAGCCTTCCACAGGATGACTTATTTAAGTCACAAGCGAATGGAACCATCCATCGCAACTTTATGGGCTATACCCCAGCTAAAACCAATATTATGATTGGCTTGGGTGTGTCTGCAATAAGTGACTGTTGGACAGCATTTGCCCAAAATGTCAAGGATATTGAAGAATACGCCGAGTTACTCGAAAATGATGCGCTTCCCCTATTGAGAGGTCATGATTTGGACCACGAAGATCTAATCATTCGCGAGCATATATTGAATTTAATGTGCCGGTTTTCCACACAATGGGAATACCCACAACTTTATTTTGACACGTTACCCGATGTACTCATCCAATTGAAGGAATTCGAAAGTGATGGGTTGCTTACTTTGGGGTCTAAACATATTACCATCACGGAAAAAGGGAAACCTTTTGTTCGAAATATCTGTATGGCTTTCGATTTGAGGCTACAACGCAACAAACCGGAACGACAGTTGTTTTCGATGACCGTGTAAACGCTTGGTTTTTTAGTTGAAAAAAAGCGGGTTATTCACTTCTTCGAATGCCCGCTTTTTAATTGAAATTAATCTGGTTGGAAAATTTATTCGTCGGGAGTGTCTCCTTTTTTGGAGCCACCGCCTCCCATATAATAAATTAGGAAACCTACCAATATGATTACAACTAGGGCAAAAAGTCCAATCATAATTACTCCATTTCCCCAGTCCACTAAAGGTATTCTCTGTACTATCATAGTTATTGGTTTTTAGGTTCTACTGAATTTAAACTTTGTTTGGTATGTCATGGCATTCGTAGTTGGCCTGTACTTCTTTCATAGGCTTTGGAGAGACATAGGGTATTCCCAACCCCAGCCCTCTTAGTATAAATACAAACCCAATAATAACAACAAATACCGGAATTAATCTTCTTACCTTTTCACGGGCTTTCCCCTTCAGGAAATTTCCGAAATAAGCCGTAGCCGTCATCAAGGGTACGGTTCCCAATCCAAACACCATCATGTAAAGACTTCCTTGCCATAAAGCTCCTGTGGCAATTGCACCAAAAACCGCCATATAGACCAATCCGCATGGCAAAAACCCGTTAAGGAATCCAATGGTAAAAAAAGTGTCGGGACTGCGTTTTTTCAATTGTTCCCCCAAAGACGATTTTACTTTCGAAATCACTTCATATAGAGGTTTTGAGAGGGTATATTTTGCCAACCATTGCTGGGGCAGCAATACTACGATGATCATTGCAATACCAATAATAATGGAAAGCTGTTGCTGAAAGCCGAAGAAATAAAAACTTCGACCCAACAATCCAAACAAAACACCCAACAGTCCATAAGTTAGTAAACGGCCAATATGGTAAAGTGTTAGTTGCAGATACCTTCTCCACGTATTGGTACGGTCTAACGGCAACAAAAAGGCAATAGGTCCACACATTCCCACGCAGTGGAAACTACCCATTAAACCCAATATGAATGCCGTGTACAACATTAATAAACAAGTTCTTTCTTATACAAATAGGGTTTTCCTTGCATCTCCCACCGAATACTGAGGTTCCAATTGCCTTCTACCAACATTTTCTTTGGAATCAACATGCTATTTCCGTCCAACTGGATCGGTAATTCAAAATCCAATTTCTCATTCGAAGGTCGATACATTTGGACAACCCCTTTTATTGGGTTTTCCACAAGTTCCTTTGGAAAGATCAAAAGCCAGCCTTCCTCGGCCTTTTGAACCTCTATGTTGGAAGAAAGTGCTTTTGTATTAGTCTCTGCATCTATTTCCTCTTGATAGACCATCCCCTTTTCGTAATAACTATCAGTAACCATTTGATGATCGTACTTTTCATCGGTGATCATTATGGTTACCATGGTCATGATAAATGCGATGAACAAAACCATGCCTATTACGATTCCTGTACCCCAGTTAATTTTCATATATAATTATTTAAAACTCCTTGGGCCAAGGAAGGAGGTTTGTGTCGTTTCAATAAGTTTCTCTCCGCTATACACCCCAACTTTTATCTTTTCCCTATCGCTGGACAGTTTTCCTGCATCAATCTCAATAAACAAGGTTCCTTCTTCTATTCCATTTTCAGGTACCGTGAAATTATCGGTTTTTACCAACGAAATGGTACCATCATGTGATATCAATTTGAAATGAACATCCTCGATGTTTTTAGTAGTCTTATTTACAAGTTTATACGTATACACGTTACTTATTACATTCCCTTCTTTGTGCTCATAAAGTGAACCTGGCAGACGTAAAACAGAGGCTTCGATATCGTTGCGCAAGAATAGCATTCCTGTGAAGACCCCCAACAAGATGACCAGAACGGCGGTATAGCCCTTTAATCGGGCAGTAAACTTGAATTTAGCTTTTTTCTCAATGTTATCTTCACTAGCATATCGGATGAGACCCTTTGGAAGTCCTACAGAATCCATCATATAATCGCAAGCGTCAATACAAGCCGTACAGTTTACACATTCCAATTGGGTACCATTACGGATATCAATCCCAGTTGGACAAACATGAACACATTGTCCACAATCGATACAATCACCTTTCCCACTGGCAGCACGGTCTTCTTGCTTATTAAATTTGGCACGACCTTTTTCCTTCTCTCCACGCTTATGGTCATACGCCACAATAATGGATTTGTTGTCTAACAGTACGCCTTGTAAACGACCGTATGGACAGGCTATGATACATACCTGCTCCCGGAACCAGGCAAAGATGAAATAAAAGACACCGGTAAAAATGAGCAATGAAATGAAGGTGCTCATATTATCCATAGGGCCCTCTGTAATGTATTCCAACAAGGTGTCACTACCAATAAGGTAAGCTAGAAAGACATTGGCAATCAGGAAGGAAATGACAAAGAAAACAATCCATTTCGTTACTCGCTTGCGGATTTTCTCTGCATTCCACGGTTGTTTAGCCAATCGCATTTGTTTCCCGCGATCTCCTTCAATCCAGTATTCAATACGTCGGAAAACCATCTCCATAAAGATGGTCTGCGGACATACCCAACCACAGAAGAGTCGGCCATAGGCCACGGTAAACAAAATAACAAAGACCACCCCGATGATCATCATAATTACAATAAGATGAAAATCCTGTGGCCAGAATGGGAATCCGAACAAATTGAAGCGACGCTCCAACACATTCAGAAGAATAAACTGTTGTCCATTAATTTTTATGAAAGGAGATACGAAAAGGATAACAAGCAAGATGTAGCTTACTATTTTTCTCCATTCATAATACTTCCCGGATGGTTTTTTTGGGAAAATCCAGGCTCTTTTCCCTTCTTCGCTAATAGTAGCTATACTGTCGCGGAAGGATTCGTTTTCGGGTGTTTCCAAAGCAATGAATTTTAGGTTAAAGAGCCCCCGATTCGGGGGCTCTTTCAATCATTAATCTCGTACGGTTATATCCACCGAGGTGGAATCCGTCACGACTTCTTGCTGAGGGTTGTTGGTTTCGGTCGGGGCATTGGGATCCACCCAAATTTCCCCTTCAGGATCTTTTGGTTCCGCAGGTGTTGTTCCTTGGAAGCTAAGTACATAACTAGCTACCTGGGCGATTTCACTTGGTTTTAAGTCATTTTTCCAAGCCACCATTCCTTTCCCGGAACGACCACCTTCGGATATGGTTGTAAATACATTTTTAATTCCACCGCCCAAAATCCAATATGGGTCGGTTAGGTTGGGCCCAATACCTCCACCTCCGTCGGCTTTGTGACAAGCCACACAGTTTTGGTTAAAGATATTCTGCCCTGCTGTTAGATCGGCCGCATCGGTTAGCAATTCTACAGTACTCGCATCGATAAGATCTTTGGCAGTTTTCTTATATTCCTCAACCGCAAGGCGGGCTTCTTCCATTTCAATCTCAAATTCTTGTGCCTGTTTCACACCATCGAATACATGATATCTCAACAAATAAATGGCTGCAAATACCATTGTAATATAGAATCCGTAGAGCCACCAAGGGGGAAGACGATTATCCAATTCTCGGATTCCATCGTAGTTGTGGTCCAAAACAATTTCTCCCTCTTCTTCGATGGGTTTACCACCTTTCAGTTTATTATAGATACGCTTCAAACCTACAAACTGCTGAGATTTTCTGGCTTCTTCAGCTTTAAGGTAGCGCTTTTGGGCGTCTTCGGATAATCCGCGGTATAAAATACTCTTAAGGGTTTCCGCAACCACCTCAATGGCAACTGCAAAGAGGAATAGCATGGCAAGAACCCCCCAAATGATCGGATATTTCTCAATGGCCATTTGGTCTCCTGAATCGATGGTAAATTCCAACAATAAGAAGGCGATGACCATAAAGGCAATGACTCTTATATATGATGCTGCTGATTTCATAAGCTAATATTGTGGTTAGTATTGTCTGTATCTTCTAAAGGTATGTTGCTAACTTCATCGATATGTGCCTTCTTGGCGGTAAATACCCACCAGAAAAGCAATAGAAAAAATACGAAGAAGATGAGCAATGATATGATCGGGTAGATTTCTACCCCATCGATATTTTCCAGATTTCCTTTTACAAATTTCAACATGGCTTACTGGTTTATTGGCTGGTTAGCTCTTCGTTCGACTTCACTTTGATATCTGTTCCCAGTCTTTGCAAGTAAGCAATGATAGCTACTACTTCCCGATTGCGCATTTCAACAAATGCTTCACCACTTTGCTGAGCTGCTTGTTTTTCCGAATTATAGGTAGTTGCAAAATCTGGATCGTTCAATAGGTTGTTCTCAATCTGAGCACCCTGTTCTGCCATGGCTTCCTGTGCCTTTGCAATTTCCTCTTCTGTATAAGGCACACCCAAACTCACCAAGGTCTTCATCTTGGCCTCTGTTTGTGACTTATCCAGTTCGTTTTTAATCAACCAGGTATAACGTGGCATAATCGAACCTTCAGAAACCGTCTGTGGATCCCAGAAGTGATTGAAGTGCCAGTTATCGTTATACTTACCACCTATTCTATGTAGATCGGGACCCGTACGTTTACTACCCCACAAGAAAGGTCGGTCGTATACATATTCCCCAGATTTACTGTATTCACCATATCGTGCGACTTCACTACGGAAAGGTCGGACCAATTGAGAGTGGCAAGCATTACAGCTTTCACGGATATAGAGATCGCGTCCTTCCAATTCAAGCGGTGTATATGGTTTTACACTGGTGATTTTGGGCACATAATCATCTACAATTAGGGAAGGTATTATCTGTACCATACCACCAATCAAAATAGCGATAGTTGCATAAATGGTTAATTTAACTGGACGTCTTTCCAGCCAGGTGTGATAGCCTTCCTTGGCCGTTCTATGCTTGGTCACTTTAGACAATGGGGCAGCTTCCGCCAATTCATCGGTTACTTTGCTTCCGTGCTTGATGGTTACAACCACATTATAGATTAGCATAACCACTCCAACCAAGTAAAGTGTTCCGCCCACTGCTCGCATCATATACATTGGCATGATCTGTTGAACGGTTTCCAGGAAGTTTCCATAGGTAAGGACACCTGTGGGTTCGAACTGCTTCCACATAAAGGCCTGAACAAATCCAGCCACGTACATCGGAAGCGCATATAAAATGATACCCAAGGTACCGATCCAAAAGTGTGCATTAGCCAGTTTCGTTGACCATAATTGTGTTTTGAACAATCTAGGTACCAACCAGTAAACCATACCGAAGGTCAAGAATCCGTTCCAAGCCAAGGCTCCTACGTGCACGTGCGCAATAATCCAATCGGTAAAGTGTGCGATAGCATTTACGTTTTTTAAGGAAAGCATGGGTCCCTCGAAGGTTGCCATACCATAACCGGTAATTGCAACCACCATAAATTTCAATACTGGGTTGGTTCGCACTTTATCCCAAGCGCCTCTAAGGGTCAACAACCCGTTGATCATACCTCCCCAGGAAGGAGCGATCAACATTACCGAGAAAGCTACTCCCAGACTCTGGGCCCAATCCGGTAACGCTGAGTACAACAAATGGTGAGGACCAGCCCAGATATAGATGAAGATCAACGACCAAAAGTGTACGATGGATAGCTTATAGGAATACACTGGACGATTAGCTGCCTTAGGCACGAAATAGTACATCAACCCAAGGAATGGAGTGGTCAGGAAGAATGCCACCGCATTGTGACCATACCACCACTGTACCAAAGCGTCTTGAACACCAGCATAAGCAGAATAACTTTTTAAGAAACTTACTGGTAACGCCATACTATTAACGATGTGAAGTACTGCCACAGTCACAAAAGTGGCTAAGTAGAACCAGATCGCAACATATAAATGTCGTTGTCTTCTCTTTAGTATAGTTCCAATCATATTGGCACCAAAGGCAACCCAAACTAGAGCAATAGCAATATCAATGGGCCATTCTAATTCTGCATATTCCTTGGAAGTAGTAATTCCCAATGGTAGTGTAACGGCAGCTGATACAATTATCAATTGCCATCCCCAAAAATTGAATTTGCTAAGAAAGTCACTCCACATTCTTGCTTTAAGCAAACGCTGCAAGGAGTAGTAGACCCCTGCAAAAATAGCGTTCCCCACAAAGGCGAAAATCACAGCATTGGTATGCAAAGGTCGAAGTCGACCAAAGCTAAGCCATGAAATCCCGTCCGTTAGGTTGGGGAATAAAAACATAAAGGCCAACAATAGGCCCACGGACATCCCTACAATACCCCATAAAAGGGTAGCATAGAGGAAATTCTTAACGATCTTGTTGTCGTAATAAAACTTCTCTACTTCCATAATAGTTTATTGGTTATCGTTTTCGGTTATTGGTTTTTCCTTCGAACTTTCATCAATCAACTCATCCTCAAATAACATGCGAATTGAAGGCGTATACGTATCATCGTATTGACCACTTCGCACGGAAATGAGAAATACAATGAAAAATAAAATCGCCACAACGACGCTGATGGCAAGAAGCATGTAGATGATTGACATAAATGTTAAATATTTCGTAAAAATAGATGGATACCCTAGTATCAACTATGATAATTATCAGTTTCCAAATTTTTAATCCTTTAAAAACTTAGTTCCATAAATATAGGTCATTATCGAGGTAAACATAACTATACTTATCGAACTTAATGGCATCAGGATTGCAGCAACCACAGGGGCTAAATGCCCAGTGACGGCAAAACTTAAACCTATGATATTATAGACGAAGGAGAGCAGAAAACTCCACTTTATGATTTGCATGCCTTTGTGTGACAATTTGAAAAAGTTCGGAAGCCATCGAAATTTAGTAGCATCCAGAATGCCATCGCAGGCGGGCGAAAATACGTTCACATTTTCAGAAACCACAATACCTACCTGACTCTGTGCCAGAGCTCCGGCATCGTTTAACCCATCCCCTACCATCATTACATGTTTCCCATTGCTTTGTAGATCACGAATAAATTGCAGCTTATCCTCAGGCCTTTGATCGAACAACATTACTGCCCCTTTGGGCATAATCATTTCCAGTCTTTTTCGCTCACTATCGTTATCACCCGATAATATCACCAGCTCCTTATCGGCGGCCAATTCCTGGAATACTTGGGATAGACCATCTCGATAGGCATTGTGAAATACAAAGCGTCCTTTGAAATCGTCATTGCTGGAAATATACACCGAGGTCTTGTTTTCCTGTTCTTGGATTGAATCGGCTTTCACAAAAGTGGGAGAACCAATTTTCATGGTTCTTTGATTGCTGGAAGCTGCAATTCCCTTCCCAGTTACCTCTTCGAAGGAGTCTAAGGTGGTAATATTGTTCGTATTCAGCATTTCGTACAATGCTCTACTCAAAGGGTGATTCGATGCACGAAGGGAACTGGTGAGCAAGGTTAGCTCTTCGTCGGTGAGTGGCACACCTTCATAACTAATCTGACTTTCAGCATGGGTTGTTAGCGTACCGGTTTTATCGAAAACCACCGTATCGACTCGCGCCATCTGTTCGATGATATACGCCTCCTTAAGGTACAACTTATTTTTTCCGAAGTACCGTAGAATATTCCCTAAGGTGAACGGAGAAGCCAACGCAATAGCGCAAGGGCACGCCACTATCAAAACGGCGGTTACTACTTGAAAGATTTTCGAGGGATCGTAAAAGATCCAAAAAGCGGCAGCAAGCACTGCAATGGATAAAACAACCAAAGTAAAGTGACGGCTAATTTTATCGGTAAGGGATTGAAATAAATGCTGTTTGTTTGTCGCAAATACCTCGTTACTCCAAAGTTGTGTTAGGTAACTCTGCTCTACTTTTTTAATCGCTTGCACTTCTATGATACCTCCTTCCTGTCTTCCACCTGCAAAGAGCTTATCCCCCGATTCCTTAAAAACGGGCGCTGCTTCACCGGTGACAAAACTATAATCGATCAAAGCATTGCCTCGAATCAACACAGCATCCACAGGGAGTAATTCTTTATTTCGTATCACAAGTCGATCCCCTATCTCGATTTCATAAACGGGTACCTGCTCTTCCTTTTGATCCCGAATGCGTGTAATAGCAATTGGAAAATAGGATTTATAATCGCGTTCAAAAGAAAGGTAAGAATAGGTTTTCTGTTGGAAAAATTTACCAACCAGCAAGAAAAATACGAGACCCGTTAGACTGTCGAAGAAACCTGTCCCCCAATCCATGACGATGTCCAAAGTACTCCTCAGAAAAAGAACAGTGATTCCCAAAGCAATGGGAACATCGATGTTTAAAAAGCCGGAACGAATTCCCTTAAAAGCGGAGATGAAATAATCTTTGGCTGAATAAAATACCACGGGTACCGAGTAAGCGAACATAAGCCATCGAAAGACATGCTTAAAGCGTTCCAACCAGAACTCTTCTACCTGAAAATATTCTGGGAAGGATAAAAACATAACATTCCCAAAGGCGAATCCGGCAATTCCCAATTGATAGATCAATGTTCTGTTGATCTTCCGTTTCTTTTGATCGGCATTCTCTAGGGAAATATGGGGTTCGTAACCCAGTTTAGCCAACAAAGTTACCAACTCCTTTAAATTCAATTGCTCTTTTGAAAAAGTAACCCGTATGGTCTTTTTGGGGAAGTCGACGGTGGAGGTTTTTACACCAGCGTTTAATTTTTGGAGGTTTTCCAAAACCCATATACAGGAGGAACAGTGCATTGAGGGTATTAAGAAGGCCACTATCTGAATCGTACCATCATCAAATTCCAATAACTTACTCGCAATCTTTTCGTTGTCGAGAAAATCGAATTTTCCTTCTACCGCATCGGGGGAAATTCCCGGAGCTTTTTCCAGATCGTAATAATAGGTGAGATTGTTTTGGTTTAAAATATCATAAACCGTAGCACAGCCGTGACAACAAAAGTCTTTACCGTCATGAGTAATGGCATCCTCCTTACACGGATCGCCACAGTGATAGCAGTGCTTCATGTTTTTTAGTTGAATCTAGCGCAAAAATCCTAAGGAGCCCACAATGAAACTATGACAAATATCAGTTGAATGAAGGGTTTTTATGAGTAAAATCATGCCCAAACAGGGAATACCTGCGTATCTTTAAGTTATCAATGCAGCCGTCATGAAACGCATCTTACTTCCTACCGATTTCTCAAAGAATTCATTGAATGCCATCGATTATGCCTTGGCATTGTTCGAACGTCAGCCTTGTGAATTTTTCTTCTTAAATATACAAAAACCCTCCCATTTTGTAACGGACGATTTGATAGCTGGAGCCCCATCCACTTCCATCTATGAGGCAATCGCCAACGATAATAAAAAACAATTGGAAGGTCTCAAAGAATCTTTTGTCGAAAGGTATCGAGACCAACCCTTCGAATTTGAAACGCGTTTCGATTTCGACAGCTTGGAGGATGCCATTCAGCAATTGGTGAACGAGGAATCTATCGAGTTGGTGATCATGGGTACTAATGGGGCCACGGATGCTGAAGAGGTGCTATTCGGAAGTAATACCCTACGGGTAATACGAAATGTACGCTGTCCGATTTTGGCCGTTCCGGAAGGGTATCGCTTTAACGGACTTAGCTCCCTACTTTTTACCCTTACAGAAGAGGGTGAATTCCATCCAGATGCACTACAACCTCTTGAAGGTTTATTAAGGGATCATATCGTTACCTTAGAGGTACTGCAACTAAACACCCAACGAGAACTTCCGAAGAGCGCACTATTAGAACGATTTGCTGGAATCAATTATCACCCTTTGGAAGATATTCCTACCGAATATGCCGTTAATAGTTACGAGCAACTTTTCCCCGTAGACATGCATGCCATCTTTATTCAGCCCAAAGGATTTTTTGCAAGAATTTTTTCCGGTTCCGAAAACACCAAAATAACCTATCAAACCAGAGTGCCTTTATTGGTTCTAAAGTAGATTAGTTTTTCTCCAACAGCGATTGATGTTTCATCGCTTTGATCAACTTTTTCGTGAAGGATTTGATGGAGGCATGTTCTTTACCTGGCCCTGTTAAATCTATCCCCCCAGACCATAGCAATTCGCGTTCATTACCAGGACAAAGACAATAGAATGACGTATGGGTATGGTAAACAACATAAGAGGTACGCTCACCAGTTTTAAATACATCCTGATGATGCAAATAGAAATCCTTGAAGTTGGAGTGGAGCAATGGTTCCCTGTGGGATTCTAGGAAGGCCACCTTTTCTTCCGCCGCCATCAATTGCGTCATCAATACAGCATCGAACTCTTTTTGCAAAAGTTCCTGCTCAACTGCATCTAGGTCGGTCTGTTTCATCGGATTCGAATGAAATTTCGATTC
>CAZOSF010000049.1:7131-19292 GCA_964582415.1 uncultured Alteromonas sp. | reverse complement strand
AAACCGGTGGCGGACGAGAATCTGGTTCCGATGCTTGGAAAGTATATATGAGACGCCAAACGAATACCATTAATTACACCAGTGAATTACCACTGGCACAAGGAATAAAATTTGATTTGTAAATAAAAATTGAATAATAAAAAGCCCGCAATCTGCGGGCTTTTTAATTTCTTCCATTTTCCTCGGGATAGAGGGTGTATACAGGATCACTCTGCCAGAATTGTTTGGAATCAACATTCAGTATCGTCAAAGCTCCTTTGAACGCAGCTCCGGTATCTACATTCCAGATAGTGGCTGCCCGATAGGGAACGGTTTTTCCAATACGCGTAACTGGGGTATGACCGATGAATATCTCTGAAAATAATTCCAAGCGTTTTGGAAATAATAGGTCTCCTTTTTTCAGAGTTGGATCTAGAGAACAGGCCATTTCCCAAAGGGTTCGATCCCAATACACCATATTGGCATAATATTCATGCTGTGGCCCATGGATATTTGTAAAACCTGCATGGATAAACAAGCGATTTTGTTCATCGATATGATAATTGACCAATTCTTCGAAAAATTGAAGGTGTTGTTGGATTTCCTCTAGGGATAGCGCTTCGTATCCTTGTTTGGTTAAGGAACCCCCATGTTGTAGCCATAACTCGGGGGCAATCCCCTCTTTCAAATAATTCTGGCACAATTCGTCGTGATTCCCCCTTAAAAAGATACAGCGAAACGATTTTGAAAATTCAATTAAATAATGGACCGTTTCGGTATTCTCACTCCAACCATCTACATAATCCCCAACAAACACAAACTGATCGGCTGGATGGGGTTGTACCCTTTCCAATACTTGCTTCAGGGCACGTAGCCCCCCATGTATGTCTCCAATTACAAAGGTTCTCATCGGTTTGCAAAAATAGCAATTACTGCTATAACCAAAAGGAGCAGCAAGACCATCAGGAATATCTTCCAGAAAGAATAGGGGCGCTGACCGGAAATTACTCCCGTCTGCCCATTCACAAAGAAATGATAGGCTTTCCCCTTAAAAAAATAGGTGCTGATATAAATCGGAAGTAAAATATGCTTGAAGGTTTCTTCGCTTAAAGACATATTTAGGCTGGTTATTCTCTGGGTGTCTCCACCAATGTCCCTTCGCACCCAAATTTCTGCAATATTTCTGGACTCTTCCATGGCTTCCAGATGTCCTTCCTTTAATGGGATGGTATATTTTTCAGTAATAAAACCCGCTAAATAGCTACTATTGAAAGGAACCAAGGACTTCAGGTTCCAACGAGCCACTTTCGATGGAATGACACCCGACCGTTGTTGGGAGGCCTCTACCAAAGTATCATCCACAAACCCTTTTATGCTGCCCATGGCAGGGGTCCAACGTGTTCTCCGCTCTTGCCGCATTTTTACAACAGTGCGACCATTAACTCGTGTTGTATGTGGTACGGAAACATAATAATAGTCGCCCCTTTGTCCTGTATAATCTGCGTGCAATTGTGCATCGAAGGTCCAATAGGGACAGTAGAGTCCTTTGGTATTTTCTGCACTAAGACTGGCTTTTTTTAATTTATTGGGGGCCCACCATAAACTATCCACCCATTTCTTGAAAATTTGATGCGCTTTTTCCTGTGTAATTTGAAAGGGGACGATGGCCCCAGGTAATATCCATTCCTCTTTGTGCTGATCTTGCAGAATCAATGGAGAACCACAATAAACGCATTGCAGTGATTTATAGTTCTCCTCGATGTGCTGGTTGGCGCCGCAATTTTTACACTGAATCATGGACAGCTCCATACTGTGGGAGTTGGAGCCCATAGATTCAAGATAGGGTTTCAGCTCTAGCTCTTCAAACTCACTTTCGGAAGGGGGAATTTCCTGTGTATGACCACAGTAATCACAATGCAACTCGGTAGTTCCGGGTGCATAAAGCAATTCTGCCCCACAATTCACGCAGGATTTTTTTAATTCCGTGGTATGTTGCGGTTCGGTGTTCAGCGCTCTTAAACTACGAATTAGGTAACGGTGGTGGTGTGCTTCCTCCCAAGAAGGCTTTCAACTCTTCTATATCCTTCAATGCCGTCCAATTTTCCATTCCTTGTTTCCAAATAAGAGTATCGCGATTTACGGTTCTATTGGCGAACAACGACTTCAATTGCTCAAAATTTACTGGACCCGCTTGGGTGCCATTATGGGCATAGAAATACTGAACTGGGGCAGGAATTGGAGGAGGTGTTCCTCCTGAAGCTTGTACAGGGGGTTGTCCCGTTTGTGGCTGCATCATACCACCCATTTGCTGAGCCAAGACAAAGCCCATTCCCATACCCATTCCAGCACCAGCGGTTCCGCCCTCGTTCTTTGCAGCCTCTTCAATGGCTTTGGCGGTTTTGAACTTGGCCAATTTATCTAAATCCAATTTGTCGATACGGCTGTACTCGAAGATCTCTTTTTTGAGTTCCTCCGGCATGGAAACATTTTCGATAAAGAATTTCTCCAAGCCAATTCCAACACTCTGAAATTCCGGTTGCATCACTTCTTTACAGGTCTCGCTCAATTCAGTCGTATTGGCAGCATATAATTCGATGGGGAGATTGGCTTTCCCAACGGTATCGGTAAATCGCGTGGCAATTAAACTTTTGAGGTGCTCATTGATTTCGAAATTGGTGAAGTTATTGTCGGTTCCCACAATATCGATAATAAATTTCCCTGCATCGGAAATTCGGAAGGCATAGGTACCAAAAGCACGGATTTCTACCAAACCGAAGCGTTCGTCATGAAGTGTAATTGGGTTCTTGGTTCCCCACTTTTCATCGGTAAACAAATGGGTGTTTACAAAATATACCTCGGCTTTAAACGGACTGTTAAACCCATATTTCCAACCCTTTAAAGTGGCCAAAATAGGCAGGTTTTGGGTATCCAAAGTATAGGTTCCCGGTTTGAATACGTCGGCCAACTGACCTTCATTCACAAAAACGGCGGTCTGTCCCTCACGAACGATCAGCTTCGCACCGTTTTTTATTTCATTTTGATAGCGTTCAAATCGATGACAAATGGTGTCATCGGTATAGTCCAGCCATTCGATAATATCGATAAACTCATTGCTAAGTTTTTCCTTGATTTTGTCAAATATCCCCATGATTTGTTTGTTTTTGATGAAGTATTAAAGTTACGAATTATCAACGCAACGAAGATTAATTGTATTTTACTTTTCGAAGGATCCTTGCAGCATCCTTGAACGATTGGTATACATTTCCGTTGATTTGTTTCAAATAGTCCCTACTTTCCATCAATTTTTCCTTGGCATCCTGAAAATCGTTTAGGTAGCAAATCAAATACGTGGCCGGCACTTGGCGAAGATCTTTTTGCTCATGTGGGTTCAAGGGGATGTTCTTTTTAAGCTTGTCCATCAAGGCATTATTGGCATTGTAAATATGATATAGCGTACGCTTATTGAATTGAGGGGGCTCGAAGATCAATTCAGAATCTATGGAATAGGAACCGTTTTCCCTGAAAGTAATCACCACTTCTTCCAAGGGATAATACTTGTACTGTTCGTTTAGGCCTAAATGAACATATTCGGTTATTTTAAAGGAATCTTCCGAATACTCAATACTCACCTCATCCAAAGCGGAATAGAACAAACGCACTTGTTCGTTGATCAATTCGATATCTACCCGAGAGTAATAGATCTGCCCTTTGGCCTGTTTGGTAATTCCTGCCCAGCAAACCACAAATTGTTCCTTAAATACCTTGTAGTGGGATTCCAAATCACTGTGCCGATGGTTAATAAAATCGATAACGCCATCCAAGGTATGCTCAACATTGTTTTTGGATTGGTTTTCGATAGAGCGCACGATTTCGGAATTCACATCCTTTATCTCAATATCGAAGTCTTTGGGCATGGACACACTTCCGTCCCGCATAAAGATGGAACCTCCCCAATATTTCCAGATGTTTTTTCGAAGGGAAGTGATTTTACCAGTGGGCCGAATGGTTACCAAACCCACCACTTTGTCATCTGTCAAGTGTGGAAACATTACATTCTCATAAGAAATCAGTGGAGCGTTGGTGAGGTAGGCGTTAATGAGGTTTTGAATTTTACTGTCGTCGAAGAAATCAACCCCTGTAATTTCGTTGGTCTCGTCTTCCACCCCAATAACAATATAGCTGTTGTTTTTTGGGTTGCTGTTGCTTAAAGCGCAAATATGCTTGAGAAATTTGGCCTTTCCCTCTTTCGTGCCCAAATCTATTCTTCGCTTCTTATCATAAAAACTGCTCTCGTCGTTGTGGGCGAGGAGGTTCTTAATCAAGAGGCGTTTATTAATCATGGCCCTTTTCAGTTGTCGGTTTTCGGTTGTCCGTTAGTTCTTTTTGTTCACAATGGTAGAACTTGCCTGATCCAAACTCATCACGGTCAAATCAGCGATATTCACATGATAGGGGCGCGACACTACAAACCAAATAATATCTGCTATGTCTTCTGCTTTGAGAGGGGTAAATCCTTGATATACCTTAGCCGCTTTTTCAACATCCCCTTTAAAGCGCACTTCACTAAATTCCGTCTCGACCATCCCGGGATTAATCGCGCCTACGCGAATGCCTTTTCCAATTAAATCGATGCGCAACCCTTGGTTGATGGCATCGACAGCATATTTGCTGGCACAATAAACATTCCCTCTAGGATAGACTTCCTTTCCTGCAGTCGATCCAACATTGATGATATGACCCGTATGTCGATCCAACATTCCAGGAAGAACGGCGTGGGTTACATTCAGCAGTCCCTTTACATTGATATCCAACATGGCATCCCAATCATCGGGATTTCCTTCTTGGATAGGATCCAATCCATGCGCGTTTCCAGCATTGTTGATGAGAATATCGATTTTGGCGAACTCGGTAGGTAAGGCCGCTATGGAAGCCGACACCTTTTCCCGATCGCGAACGTCGAAAAGCAAGCCAAACACCTTGGTTTTGTCGATCAGCTCTTGTTGCAATTCCTGTAATCTGTCTTGTCTCCTTCCGCACAGCACCAATCGAATGCCTTTTTCGGCAAATAGCTGAGCGGTGGCTCTCCCAATTCCGGAGGTTGCTCCAGTAATGAGGGCAGTTTTTTGATCATTAGTATTCATGCCTTAAAAGTACAACTAAAGGCGAAAAAGTGAAGGGAAGTAGCAATAGATTTTATGGTACCTTATGCCCTTGACTTGCCGTTAGAAGCTTGAACCAATCCACTTCTTCCATATCGATTTCCATTGCCTTCGCAGAGGTAGCGATACGCTCTTTGGTGGCAGTACCAATAACAGGATGAATCTGGGCCGGATGTTTCATGATCCACGCTAACAAAAGCTGACTCGAGGTGGCATTGTATTTCTCTTTCATCTGGACAAGTTCGCTATGTATACGGTAGGTGCGTTCCGATTTTTCCTTGAGCACGGTTCCTAATGGACTCCAACACATAGGAACCACAGAATTCACCATCATATCGTCTAAACTACCATCGAACAAGGGATCCAAATGCGTGACGGAAAATTCAATCTGGTTATAATGTACCGTACTTTTTGAGGCAATCAAAGCCGATTGAGAAGGAGTAAAATTAGAAACTCCAAAAGATTTAATTTTACCATCATGCCATAATTTGTCTACCGCTTTTGCAACCTCATCCGGATGCATCAGAGGGCTGGGCCTGTGCAATAATAGAAGATCGAGATAGTCGGTACTCAAATCCCGAATGGATTTTTCTGCACTCCAAATGATATAATCGGCATCGTACTGGTAGTGTTTGATTTCATTGGCACGGGTGCGCCCAACATATTGAATACCACATTTGGATATCAATTGAATGTCTTCCCGCTTGATTTTGGTTTCCTTGAAGGCATCCCCAAATGCTGCTTCTGTAGTATAGTCGCCATAAATATCGGCGTGATCAAAGGAAGTTATTCCGCATTCCAGGGTAAATTCGATGAGCTCGGCCATCTCCTTTTTCTCCAATTTTTTACCCCAAGTACCCCATCCCATGCATCCTTGAATGACTTTGGTGAAATTTGGTTTCATACTGTCCATATTTTATCTTAATAAATGTACGAAATCGAATAACATAAATCTTTGTTAACCCCTTTATTTATTAGTTTTTTTAACCAATTGTTAACAAGGATTTTAATTATTAATGGTCAATTTGCGATGAATTTTTTAACAGGTGAAATAGCACAAAATATAAGAGGTATGGAACAAACAACCACCACTTTCGATATTGGGGCCCTCAATGAGAAAATTGAGAGAGAAAGCGCCTTTATCGATATCCTCTCCATGGAGATGAACAAGGTTATCGTGGGACAGAAACATATGGTAGAGCGTTTGCTAATCGGGCTACTAGCACAAGGACACATTTTGCTGGAAGGAGTCCCAGGATTGGCAAAAACCCTTGCAATCAATACGCTGGCAAAAGCCGTTCATGGTTCTTTCAGCCGTATTCAGTTTACCCCGGATTTGCTTCCTGCCGATGTAATCGGAACGCTCATTTACAATATGAAGTCGAGTGACTTCAGCATAAAAAAGGGACCTATATTCGCCAACTTTGTGCTGGCTGATGAGATTAACCGGGCACCTGCAAAAGTGCAATCGGCTTTGCTCGAAGCCATGCAGGAAAAACAAGTGACCATTGGGGAGGAAACTTTCATCCTGGAAAAACCTTTCTTGGTTATGGCAACCCAAAACCCAATCGAACAGGAAGGAACCTATCCGCTTCCTGAGGCACAGGTAGACCGATTCATGCTGAAAACGGTGATCAATTATCCTAAAATTGAAGAAGAACAACTCATTATTCGTCAAAACCTGAAAGGAGGATATGACCAAGTGAATCCTGTGGTTACTCTGGAGCAAATCAACCGTGCTCAAAGTGCGGTGCGAGAGGTATACATGGACGAAAAAATTGAAAAATACATTCTCGATATCATCTTTGCCACCCGTACACCTGAAAAATATGGCCTATCCGAAATCAAGCCGCTGATAAGTTATGGGGCGTCACCAAGGGGTAGTATCAACCTGGCTATGGCAGCCAAGTGTTATGCCTTTATAAAACGTCGTGGCTATGTGATTCCTGAAGATGTGCGTGCCGTGGTTCACGATGTGTTAAGACACCGTATCGGGGTTACCTACGAAGCGGAGGCCGAGAACGTCACCTCGGAAGATCTCATCAACAAAATCGTCAATGTAATCGAAGTTCCCTAGTTGTTTATGAGTAGAAGGTAAACTACTGATCAACCTGAACCAATAAACGCAATCGTGGACACAAAAGAACTTCTTAAAAAAGTACGCAAGATTGAAATCAAAACCCGAAGACTGAGCGATCATGTCTTTGGCGGGGAATACCATAGTACTTTTAAAGGAAGGGGAATGACCTTCAGTGAAGTCCGTCAATACCAGTTTGGCGATGATGTACGCAATATAGATTGGAACGTTACCGCACGCTACAACGAACCCTTTATCAAGGTGTTTGAGGAGGAGCGTGAACTTACCATGATGTTGGTGGTGGACATTTCCGGATCGGAATTCTTCGGAACCAAAAACCAGTTCAAAAACGAATTGGTGACCGAAATTGCGGCGACCTTGGCTTTTTCTGCCCTTCAGAACAACGATAAGATTGGACTCATTCTTTTTTCCGATCAAATAGAATTGTTTATTCCTCCGAAAAAAGGTAAATCCCATGTGCTTCGAATCATTCGGGAATTGCTGGAATTCGAACCCAAAAGCACCAAAACCGACTTGGCCCAAGCCTTGAAATACCTGCACAACGTAATGAAGAAAAAGGCCATTGTTTTTGTGCTTTCCGACTTTATTACCAACAACTATAAAGACACACTAAAGATTGTCGCCGGGAAACATGACGTCACCGGTATTCGGGTGTATGACCCTCGGGAAGAAGCTATTCCAAACCTTGGAATGGTGCAGATGCAGGATGAGGAAAGTGGTGAATTGCTATTGGTGAATACAGCCTCTAAAAGGGTGCGAAATCAATACCATGCTTTCTATCAGGAACGCGTGGATGCCTTCAAGGAGGCCTTTCAGAAAAGCGGTGCGGGTGTTATGGACTGCCGCATCGACGAAAGCTATGTGAAAAAATTGTTGGGCTACTTTAAAAAAAGAGCGTAAATGCAAACCGGAATTGTACATAAAACCGCCAATTTCAAGCGAATCCTTTCCACAGGATTGGTTGCATTTCTTTTTTCCCACACCCTCTTTTCTCAGGTAAAAACCTCGGTAGATACCACTACTATCCGAATAGGAGAAGAAATAAAATATACCTTAGAGGTAGAAGCCGACACGACCTCATTGGTGCTCTTTCCAGAGGGGAAGAACTTCGGGGCTTTAGAGGTAATCGAATCCTATAAGATAGATACCAATAAAATTTCCAATCGGTACAAATTGATAAAGCGTTACGGACTCACACAATTCGATTCCGGTGCTTATCGTATTCCCGCGCAGCGGGTACTAATCGATGATCGTCCGTTCGATACCGATTCCATCGACGTGCTGGTGCATAACGTTCCCGTGGATACTACCCAGCAAAAAATGTTCGATATCAAGCCAGTCATTGAGGTAGATTCGCCTCCCTTCGATTGGATCCAACTGCTTTCTTGGATTTTGGCCTTGTTGGTTTTGGCGGGTGGGATTTACTATTTCTTAAGAAGAAAAAAACTAAGGGAAGAACGCGAACGGCAATTGCCTCCTTACGAAGAAGCGATCACCGCCCTTCAAAAATTGGATGCCTCGGAAGTATTGACAGAGAAAAATGAAAAAGCCTATTACTCTACCCTTACCGAAATTGTAAAAAGATACATCGACCGCGAGGTAGACGACCGTGCGTTGGAAAGCACTACCGACGAACTGATTGAAAGACTGCTATTACATAAGGATTCTGGCCATTTTAGTTTTTCTGCCGATACCATCAAAAAGCTTGAAAACATTCTCAAACGGGCCGATTTGGTGAAGTTTGCCAAAATGCACCAAGAGGAAGGACAATGGCGCGCCGACCGTTTTACCATTGAAGAGGTAATCAACGAAACCAAAGAAGCCTTGCCCGAACCTACGGAAGAGGAATTGCTACAGGATGAATTGTATCGTGAAGCAATGGAGCGTAAGCACAAGCGCCAGAACATCATCCGTTGGTCGGTGGGCTCAGCAGCAGGTCTGGTGATGATTGCTGCGGTTGCTGTTGGAATTTTTGGATGGGAGACTGTGCGCGATACCGTATTCGGAAATGAGATGAGAGACCTATCGGAAAGCCGTTGGTATCGCAGTGAATACGGAACTCCTGCAGTGGTGATTGAAACCCCGGAAATCCTCAAGCGAATTCCAGATACCCTTTCCAAGGCACAACAAATCAATACCACTGCTTTTGCTGCCGGAGGACTTCGGGAGCCCTTCTATGTGAGTGTGTTTACCTATCAGTTGCCGCCACAGCAGCGTGAGATGGATTTAAATACAGCCATGGACAACGCCCTCATCCAATTGGAGGCCCAAGGCGCGAAAAATATGGTGGTGAAGCGAGACGATTTTGAAACCGAAAAAGGAATCAAAGGGTTGCGGGCTCATGGCGATTTCAATGTTCAGGTGTCGGAGAAACGCATGTTAAAAGAGAAGAGCGTGTACGAACTGGTCATCTTCGCCCAAGAAGGCGGGGTACAATCGGTCCTGATTGTTTACCAAAATGACGGGAAGTATGCAGAAGCTATAAAAGAACGAATCTTGAATTCGGTGGAATTGGAAGTTACCGAGCAAACAGGTCAAAACAAGGAATCTTGATGTGGACGAATTTTGAATTTGTAAACCCAGAATTTTTCTGGCTGTTTTTACTGCTGCCAGTGGTCGTTCTATGGTATTTCTTAAAACGAAACAAGCAAACGGCCTCCTTGAGAATTTCCAGCATCCAGGGATTCAAAAGTTCCAAAAACTGGTTGGCCAAATTACGTCCGTTGCTATTTGTGATGCGATTGTTGGCTCTCTCAGCCCTTATAGTCGCTATGGCCCGACCCAGAAACGTAGATGAATCAACGCGTATCAAAACTACCAAAGGAATCGACATTGTGATGGCCATCGATGTATCGGCGAGTATGTTGGCGCGCGATCTGAAACCCAATCGTTTGGATGCTCTGAAACAGGTTGCCGCACGTTTCATTAACGGTCGTCCGAACGACCGTATTGGCTTGGTGGAATATGCTGGGGAAAGCTATACCAAAACCCCGTTAACGAGCGATAAGACCATTGTGTTGAGCTCCTTGCAGGATATTAAATACAACACCATCATTGAAGGTGGAACGGCCATCGGAATGGGATTGGCTACTGCCGTAAATCGTTTAAAAGACAGCCGTGCTAAAAGTAAGGTAATCATTCTCCTCACGGATGGGGTGAACAATACAGGTTTTATCGACCCAAGAACCGCTAGCGAGTTGGCCATGGAATTCGGAATAAAAGTATACACCATCGGATTGGGAACGAATGGTCTGGCCATTTCCCCAATAGGCATCAAAGCCAACGGACAGTTTCAATATGGAAACGTGCAGGTGGAGATCGATGAGGAACTCTTGAAGGAAATCGCACAAACTACGGGAGGTAAGTACTTCCGCGCTACCAGTAACACCAAATTGAACGAGATTTACGACGAGATCAACAAATTGGAAAAAACCGATATAGAAGAATTCAAATACAAGAATTACGATGAGAAATTTCGGCCCTTGGTGCTTTTTGCCCTCGGACTGATAGCCTTGGAATTCTTGTTGAGAAACACCGTATTTAAAAGTTTTATCTAGATGTATCAATTAGAACAACCCATTTACTTTTATGTGCTACTGGTCATTCCAGTAATGGCCTTGTTGTTCTTTGGGATATTGTTTTGGAGAAGACGTGTGCAATCAAAATTTGCGGCCTCTCACCTATTGAAACGCCTAAGCCCCGATCGGTCGGTTTTCAAATCGGTGTTGAAATTTATCCTTATCTCCTTGGCCTTGGCCTGTTTAAGCTTTGCTTTGGTAAATCCGAAAATCGGAACCAAAATTGAAACCGTAAAACGGGAGGGAGTGGATGTGGTTTTTGCTTTAGACGTATCCAAAAGTATGTTGGCGGAAGACATTGCCCCCAATCGTTTGGAGAAATCGAAGCAGTTGGTCACTCAAATTATAAATAGTTTGGCAGGAGATCGTGTAGGGATTATCGGTTACGCGGGAAGTGCTTTTCCTCAGGTGCCTATTACAACCGACTTTTCCTCAGCAAAACTCTTCTTGAGCAGTATGAATACCGACATGGTTTCTTCTCAGGGAACAGCGATTACGGAAGCCATTTCCTTGGCTCAAACCTATTACAACGATGAGGAACAGACCAACCGAGTCCTGTTTATCATTAGTGATGGGGAAGATCATGAAGGGAATGTGGAAAGCATTGTGGAGGAAGCTGCTAAAATGGGCATACGAATTTTTACCATTGGGGTGGGGACCGAGAAGGGAAATCTAATTCCGATAAAACGGAATGGCATTGTTCAATTCTATTTACGGGATGAAAACAACGAGCAGGTGATTACCCGATTGAACGTGGAAACCCTCACCAAAATTGCCGAGAACGCCGATGGGGAATATATCGATGGAACCAATACCAAGGAAGTGGTAGAAACGGTCACAGCCATTTTGAATGGCATGGATAAGAAGGAATTCGAAGCCAAACAGTTCACCGATTTCAAAGACCAGTTTCAATGGTTTTTGGCTGGGGCGTTGCTTTTGTTGGTGCTCGATATTTTCCTATTGGAACGAAAAACAGCTTGGGTACAGAAATTGAATTTGTTTAATGAAGGAGAGAAATAAAATGAAGGAATTACGACATACAATCTTACTGGGAATGCTTTTTTTGGTAGGAGGCAGCCTATGGGCACAGGAGCCTACCAAGGAACAACTTCAGTTGGAGCAGGAAACCGAACAATTGGTTGCCGAAGGAAACGAACAACTTTTCAATGATGAATTTATCGAGGCGGAGGTCAACTACCGGAAGGCCATCGCTATCAATCCGAAGGAGGAAGTAGGCAAGTACAATTTAGGGAATGCCTACTATAACGAAAAGAAAAACGATGAGGCCATGCGCCGCTATCAACAGGCGGCGGGAGTAGCTCAGACCAAAGCGGAAAAACACAAAGC